>JAVLCL010000136.1:0-6945 GCA_031580825.1 Halothece sp. Uz-M2-17 | reverse complement strand
ACCACCTAACCCTAAAACTAGCCCTCGCGCCATTAATAAGTAAGGGCTTGTGTGCCATAAATTATGATAAAATACTTTGGCATTGTAGCGATAAATGCTGAGATAGCCTTCCTCTTTCTTCTTGATATTCTTATTCTTTAATCCTTCCAGTAAAGCATGGTTGGGGGAATAACAATAATGGGAACAATCAACGGTTGCTAAGTCACCTGTTGCGGTTAAACCCACTAATTCCCCTCCTAATGCTTGACCCGCTTCTAAAGCAGAAACTGGAGAATCAATTAGATTTGAACGTTCACCGGTGGGCGGAATATGCCCTCTCACGAGGTAATAAGAATTATCACCTCTGTTAAATAAGGTTTTATAGACTTGATCGGTGTCGTGGGGTTGATCGAGTTTAGAAAAACCTCGGATTAAATGTTGTTTGGGGGTTAAATAAGGATCAAACCATTCAATATCCCCATGAACATAAACAGTATTTTGATGAATGTAATAGGGCGGAAGACATTTCAAGAAATGGGTAATTCGTTTAATTTCTTTTTTATCACACTGGGTTAAAATTTCATGTAGGGTTTTTTGAGTAGATAATGATCGCGGTTTCTTTTCTTCTTCTAATCCCCGTAGTAAGTTTAAGTCATGATTCCCCAGCACACAATAATGACCGGAAGCAACTGCTTTCATCACCCGCCTAAGCACCCCAATCGAATCATATCCTCGATCCACTAAATCACCAAGAAATAAAACTCTCCGTTGGGGATCTTCTGAGTGAATCAGTTTGTCTTCTACCCATTGATATTTCATTGCTGTTAAGAGTTGATCTAACTCCTGTGTCATCCCATGAATATCGCCGATGACATCTAATTTCAGATCATCACCAATGCAATAAGGATTAATGGTAATTTCAAAATAATCGCTGGTGAGGTGAGGATAACGAGATACTTTTTGATGTCTGCGAATTTGTTTGTCTAAAACGTCTGAAGGAACCATTTTTTTGCGCGATCGATTCCTTTGATGTAATTCCTTATCACTAACATCAAAAATTAACACTTGATAGGAACAATTGAGCTTTTGGGCAATTTTAATAAAATCCCCTCTGGTCTGATCATTTAGCATTGTTGCATCAATGAAAGTGGTTAATCCTTCTCGCAATCGAGAATGCGTAATCTCCTCCATAATCTGAAAAATTAACCGATCATCCACAGGTTGTGGACATTCCCCTTCACCAGTTGGTCTAGACCCATAGAATTGTTCTCTGAGGGCATCAGACGAGAGAATGAGGGAGGGATGATAGTCTGTTGCTATCTGTTCACAAACGGTGGATTTCCCTGATCCAGAAGGACCCGATAAAATGACCAAACTTCCTACTTTAATATTGACTTTCATTGTTGCTGGAAATGACTCAAAAACATCGGCAATAATTCCGCCTACTTGCATTAGAATAACTAATTCTTAAGTATTTTTCTGTTCTCTTCGCTTTTAGCAAGTTAGAGCGCGATCGCGCTATTAATATTCACTTTAGATATGGCAACCTAATAATATCCCCACAAGCTGTTACCAGTAATGAAGGAAAATCAAACAACTCAAGGAGTGACTTCTCTGCATAATTGCGTTAGACAATCTTGGTTGAATGGCGTTCTTTACAAGCAACTCACGCCAAACTTAGAGCTTAATTTATATTTGCAACGGGAACAGTGTTATCTTAAGACTTGTGATTTTTTTCACTTAACAGAGCACTTCATCACCCTTGTGGGAAAAGCGGGCATGGGAAAAACGCTGCTTCTGACTCAGTTGGTAGAACAGACCACTTCATTACTTCCCCTACTACTGGATTTAACCCCATGGTCGCTTCAAGCCAATGAAGCCTTAACTGATTGGATCATTACACAAACTAAACGTTTTTACGCGATCCCACCTCGCCAAGTGGATCAAATTCTCGCGCGTGAATCGCTCTTACTACTCCTCGATAATTTTGATGCAATATCAAAAGCTGAGCAGACTGCTGGTGCTAAGGCTTTAACTCAATTACACCATCAGTATCCCCATTGGACAATTGTTGTCGCCACTCGTCCGCCCCTATGTACTGCCTTACCGACAACTGACATGATCGTGATCCAACCCTTAGCAGATTCACAAGTAACCAATTATCTGGCTAATTTTTCTAGCAGTAATCACTTATCCCAGATTGTAGAAACGAATCCCCAGTTACAAACCCTCAGTCGTATCCCCTTCTATTTATCTCGATTGAGCTTAACCGACCCTGATGTAACGGCTCAATTACAGACTTTTCAAATGCGAGAACATTTGCTGAGTGCTTATATTGAACGCCAACTGCGATTAACATCCCTGCAACCCTATTCCTCCCAACAGTTATGTACAGGCTTAGGTTGGCTAGCGCGTAAACTGGATGAACATCAGCAAACCGTACTGTTTATTGACGATATGCGTCAAGGGTCGGATCAAGATTGGCTCGACGGTCGCTTCCATGACCAATTTTATTTGCTCTGTGTCTGGCTCATTGGCGGGGTGATGACTACTCCCATTATTGGATTAAGTAGCGGAGTGTTAGGCGGGTTGCTGGTGGGTTGGTTTCGCACGCCGTTAGGGAGTCTGTTACTGCGACAACTGCATCGTCCCTTTGGGGGCGCGATCGCGCTGTGGTTTCGCCGTCCCGTTGAGCAAATGGCGATTTCACAGATTCGTCCCCCGTTAATCTGGCTTTCCCGTCGCTTTGCTGTTCCCCTCTTACGACAACCGCTTTGGAAATCTCTACTGCACTATGGTCCACGGATGATCATCGGAACCGTGTTTAAGAAATCTCCTTACTGGCTGCGGACTTTTGCCACGATGGGAGTTGTGAGGACAATAACCGCGCGATCGCGCACTATTCACCCGAATCAGGGCATTTGGCAAGCCACCCGCACCATGGTGGGATGGGGTTTAGGGGGAGCAATGATTGCGACAATCGTATTCACACCACTGGGAGTTTCCGTCTGGTATGCCAAGCTAGCGGGGTTACTCTTTGGCTTATTTGCTGGTGGGATTACCTGCATTGAGCACTTCCTCTTACGAGTCTTTTTAACTCTCTCCAAACAAACCCCTTGGAATTATTCCAAGTTTCTCGACAAAGCCGTGAGTTGCGGTTTTCTCTATCGAGTCGGGAGAGGATATAGTTTCGTCCATCGGGATTTACAGGCTTACTTTCAACGTCAGTGTTCACATTAAATATTAAGAATGACGGGAAAACGACTCTGTTGAAGGAGTGAGCGCAGTTTTGGTACTAGAGGCAACAGCAAACACAGCGACAATACCTAAAATGCCACTAGCAAGGGCATAAGCTCCCCCTGCACCAACCCATTTTACAGCCGTTTGACTGGCAAATGGGGAAAGAAACTCACCAATATAGAAAGCAGTGGTTAAGCCTCCTAACGCTCGTCCACGAATCTTCGGTTCAACAGTTTGTGTGACCCAAACTTTGCAGTTGGGGAAGAGTAAACCAAACCCGAGTCCACTCACGGCTAAGCCTAAAACAATAAACTTAATACTGGGAGCAACCGCAACAATGATATGACCAAAGCATCCTAGAGTGAACGCGATCGCGAGAATATTCACAAAGGTTAATCTGGCTTTCAGCCAACCATAGCCTAAAGAGGATCCCGCTTGACAAAAGGTCATGGTGGCAATGGCAATCCCACTGAGAGAAGCAGAAGCATCAAAAGAAGACCGTAAATAAAACGGTAACTGTACAGGGGTCAAATAAAACAGGAACATATGCAACAGTTCCACCCCGTAAATAATCCCAATTGTAAATAACGGTAATTGTGACCAAGAAAACGTATTTTTCTGCTCTGTCTCAACCACATCTTCCATTGGTTCTCGCAGCCAAAGCATCATAAACGGAACCAGAATCAACGGAGACAGATAAATCAGAAAGGGAGTCCGCCAGCTAATATCAGCCAAAACCCCACTCAACGACAACACAACCACGCCCACAGTTGCAATCACCGTTGATTGTAATCCCATTAACGTTGAGCGTGTCTGATCTTCGTAATAATCAGCAATGAGAGTGGTGACACTGGTAATTGCACCCGCAACAGCAAACCCCAACGCAACACGGGTCAGGAGAAGAAAAGTCAGGCTATCTAAACCATATCCCATCACACCAGAAAGACTCGCTAAAATCATGGAACTGATCAGTAAGGGTTTTCGTCCCACGCGATCAATCAATTGACCGACCAGTAACCCGCCAATAATAATCGAAAGGGCGGGCATGGTTAACACTAACCGCACCCAATACTCAGAATTATTCACTTCAGCAAAATAATCTTGAATTGCCGGCAGTGCTGGAGAAATCGCTGAACTCGGTAAAATGACAATGGGGCTGGCTCCCAATAGAACCGCCTTGACTTTCGTAGCCTTGCTATTAAATTCAGACATGGTGAAGTGGAAATAATCTTAATGTCTTGTTTTTAACATTTCTTAACGTTGATAACCTCATTCTCAACGCAGATTCATTGTTTTCGGGATTAGGTTAGCCTTCAGTTATGATAGACGTAAAGTTTTATAACGAATTGCCCCGATTATGACTTCTCTGGTAAGTAAACACAGTCCGGAAAAAGAACAACCTTACTCGAAACAAGAATGGCGACAAGGCTATCAGTCCCAGCGACAAGAACAAAGTTATTGGTTAGAAACCCAATCTGGAACTGTTCCCCAAGAATTAAACGGAACTTTATTTCGCAACGGACCCGGCTTACTAGATATTAATGGCATTCCCGTCCAACATCCCTTTGATGGTGATGGGATGGTGTGTCAGTTCTCATTTCAGGATGGAAAGGTTCATTTTCAAAACCGCTTTGTTCGGACACAAGGGTTTCTCGAAGAACAGGCAACCGGAACTATTCTCTATCGCAATGTATTTGGAACGCAAAAGCCAGGGGGTTGGCTAAAAAATGCGTTTGATTTTAAGCAAAAAAATATTGCTAACACGAATATCATTTATTGGGGAGATAAATTACTGGCACTTTGGGAAGGCGGGCTTCCTCATCGGTTAGATCCCAAAACCTTAGAGACGATTGGGATTGATCAATTAGATGGCATCTTAGGAGAAGGAGATGCCTTTGCAGCCCATCCTTGGCTTGAACCGCAATCAGTCATTAATGATCACCAACCCTGTTTAATTAATTTTCATATTGAACCCGGTTTATCAACAACTATTCACACTTATGAATTTGATCCCAACTTTAATCTTTTAAGAAAACAGAGCACCAGTGTTCCGGGTTTTGCTTTTATTCATGATTTTGCTATTACTCCTCACTACTATCTCTTTTTCCAAAATCCAGTTGAGTTTAATCCCATTCCTTTCGTTTTCGGTTTTCGAGGGGCAGCAGAATGTATTAAGTTTAAACCGGAAAACAATACGAAAATTTGGGTGATTCCTCGGGATGAAACCAGTGGTGAAAGTGTTAAAGAATTAGAAGTCAATGCTGGATTTATTTTCCATCATGCTAATGCTTTTGAGCTAAACAATAATCAGCTTGGTGTGGATTCGATTTGTTATGCTGATTTTCCAGAAGTTGATCCAGATTCTGATTTTCGTGATGTTGATTTTGAAGCCCTCTATCCGGGTCAGCTTTGGCGATTTACCCTTGATTTAAATACGGCAACCGTCGAAAAAGAATTAATCGAACCTCGCTGTTGTGAGTTTCCTTATGTTCATCCGGAAAAAGTAGGGCAACCCTATCGGTATTTATTTATGGGAACTGCCCATAAACCGCGCGGGAATGCTCCGTTACAGGCAATTTTAAAGTATGATTGGGAAACGCAAGACCGTCTTGTTTGGAGTGCAGCCCCCCATGGCTTTGTTAGTGAACCGATTTTTGTTCCTAAACCAAACAGTACGGATGAGGATGAAGGATGGGTTTTAACTTTGGTGTATAATGCTCAGACTCATGCCTCAGAACTGCTGATTCTTGATGGAAAAACCTTAGCAGAAACTGCGCGTTTAGGGTTGAAACAGCATATTCCCTATGGTTTACATGGCAGTTGGACTTCCCAATGTTTTTGAAAACAATAACGTTTCCAAAGCATGGTATAGTAAGTTTTACGCTTAGGTTTTGATTGAAAACAGCAATCAAAGTAAAGGGGAAAGCTCGGTGTGAGACCGACACTGTCCCGCAACTGTGATGAAATATCTTGGTTAAATCAAGGTTTCTCAGTCAGAACACCCGCCTAAGAGAGTAAACCTATCATGTAAGCACTCTGCGAGGTACAGATGCGGTTATCAATCAACATACGATCTCTTTTCTTGAATCATGTTAGTGGTGCAAAGCATCACTTTTTATCGGAACAGTCATACCGTTATCTTAAGCAAGGTCAGCGTGGAGGAAGTTGGGTCTTGAGATAGCGACGGATCACACCTTGGATTCTAAGTTTTGTGAAAACTGAATGATCGACATCCTTAAGTCCATTGTCAGCATTGCACTGGTCTGAATTCATGTTACCTGATGCAAGTGCTTAAGGACGAATTTGGCTGTCATCCCGTATGTTGTAACCCCTCAAAAAAGGAATTAATCATAATGAATCATCTTCTATCTGCCATGAAAACCAATCATGAACGGTTTTGGAAACGATTAACCATTGGTCTAGTTGCTCTCATTACCTTACTGACTCTAGCGCAACCTGCATCCGCACACCATCCTTTTGGCGGACAAACACCGAGCAACTTGTTTGAAGGCTTTTTATCAGGATTAGGTCATCCCGTTGTGGGCTTTGATCATCTCACATTTGTTATTGCGAGTGGTTTAGTGGCTGCGAATACGAAACGGGGTTGGATGATTCCGGTGGGCTTTGTGATGACAGCAATGGTAGGAACCGGACTGCATTTACAAGGGGCGAATCTCCCGATCTTAGAAGTGATGATTGGGGCTTCGGTTTTAGCCATGGGGGGGT
>JAVLCL010000135.1:0-7919 GCA_031580825.1 Halothece sp. Uz-M2-17 | reverse complement strand
ATAACCGTGTCAAATTTACTAGCACACAATATGTTTTTCTTTGGTATCATAAAAATTGCCAAATCAATTACTGAATTAGCTATTCCCGAGAGTCGTTTAACAGATAATTCAGTTACAATTCCTCTAGCATTTCTTGATACTATTTCAGCTTCAGAGGTGATAATTCGCGCTTGTATTCTCAAGATTGAACTAGATAATAATCTGACTGATTTTGGAGATAATACCGTTTCTGAAGCTAGAAAAAATGAATTAATAAATGGTTCTTCTAGACTATCTTTTCTAGAGTTACCACGGGAACTAGAGAGAATTTCTGGAAAATCAATTGCAAATGCTGCAGCTTACTATGAAATGGATAGCCTCCGCAATATTCTTTTGAGAGAAGGTCTTGATCTGAATGACTTAGTAGAGCCAACATTGAGATTTACATTTGAATCAATTGAGCCTCTTATTATCGATGTTTGGGAGGAAATTATTCTACTGTATGTTCCTGAACTTGATTTTGAGGTTGATCGGTATATCGAGATGTTACTCTCTCAGTACAATATCACACTGTCACAGCACGATTCATAGTCAGCATCCTTTAATTAAGCTGCTATCATTTGGTCAACAGTAAGCATTCCCATAAAAAAGTAACCAGCAACCAACAGATTCATTGGTCACTGGCTACTGCTTAATCAATCAGTGGTTGTTACTCGGTATAGGCTTCCATTCCTACACAGGAACAGACTAAATTACGATCGCCGAAGGCATTATCAATCCGTCCCACACTGGGCCAGAATTTATAATCCCGTAACCAGTCACTGGGATACGCTGCTTTTTCCCGAGAGTAAGGATTTTGCCAATCATCCCCAATCACCATTTCATGGGTATGAGGGGCGTTTTTGAGAACATTATTCTCAGGATCGACTTCTCCCATTTCAATGGCAGAAATTTCCTTGCGAATAGCAATCATGGCATCACAGAAGCGGTCTAACTCTTCTTTCGACTCACTTTCTGTCGGTTCAATCATCATGGTTCCCGCAACGGGCCAAGAGACTGTTGGCGCATGGAAACCAAAGTCCATTAACCGTTTTGCAATGTCATCGACACCGATATTCGCGCTCTTCTTCACGAGGCGCAAATCAATAATACATTCGTGCGCGACTAAATCTGCATTGCCTTTATATAACACAGGATAGTGTTCATCTAAACGGTGCGCAATATAGTTCGCATTGAGAATGGCGACTTTGCTAGCGTGGGTGAGTCCAGTTCCACCCATCATGGCGATAAACATCCAAGAAATGGGTAAAATACTCGGACTTCCCCAAGGCGCAGCAGCAACCGCACCAATGGCTTGTTCTCCGCCCGTTTCAATGACAGGATGACGGGGGAGGAAGGGTTTTAAGTGGTCTTGAACCCCAATGGGACCCATACCAGGACCACCGCCCCCATGAGGGATGCAGAACGTTTTATGCAAGTTGAGGTGACAAACATCTGCGCCATAATCTCCAGGACGACATAAGCCCAGTTGCGCGTTCATATTTGCCCCATCGAGATAAACTTGTCCACCGTGTTGGTGAACGGTGTCGCAGATGGTTTGAATTTCGGTTTCAAATACCCCATGAGTAGAGGGATACGTGACCATTAAGGCAGCGAGATTTTCACTGTGTTTTTCCGCTTTCGTGCGTAAGTCATCGAGGTCAATGTCTCCCCGTTCATTACACTGAATAGGAACCACTTTCATCCCACACATAACCGCACTCGCTGGGTTGGTTCCATGTGCAGATTCAGGAATTAAGCAAATATTGCGATGACCTTCTCCACGGGTTTGATGGTACTGACGGATCACCAGTAGTCCTGTATATTCCCCTTGTGCGCCTGCATTAGGCTGTAGGGAAATATCAGCAAAGCCTGTAATCTCCGATAACCACGTTTCTAGCTGCTCAAATAGGGTTTGATAGCCTTTGGTTTGCGATTTCGGGGCAAAGGGATGGATTTTACCAAATTCTGCCCAAGTCACAGGATACATCTCAGCAGCAGCATTGAGCTTCATCGTACAGGATCCCAAGGGAATCATGGATGTAGTTAACGATAAATCTTTGCTTTGGAGATGGTTGAGATAACGAACCAGTTTGGTTTCCGAGTGATAGCGGTTAAAGACGGCTTCTGTGAGATAGCTACTGGTGCGATTAAAGGTTTCGGGAAACTCAAACGTTAATTCAGGAACTAATTCTTCCAACGAGAAAGGAAGGGTTTCTGTTCCTGCAAATACCTGTAAAAGACTGGTTACTTCTTCTACGGTTGTCGCTTCATCCAGACTGACACCCAATGCACCATCAGCATAGCTACGCAAGTTAATTTGTTGTTCTTCTGCTGCTTGCAGAATCGCTTGCTGGGTTTGTGGTGCGTTCTCGGTTTCAATTTTTAAGGTGTCAAAGTAAGGTTCAGAGGCAATGGTATAACCAATGCGTTTTAAACCTTCGGCTAAGGTGACGGTCAGACGATGCACTTTTTCCGCAATGCGTTTGATGCCCTCGGGACCATGATAGACCCCATACATAGAAGCAATCACGGCGAGTAACACTTGCGCCGTGCAAATATTACTGGTTGCGCGATCGCGCCGAATGTGCTGCTCTCGCGTCTGTAACGCGAGGCGGAGCGCTGGTTTTCCTTGTGTATCTTTAGAAACACCGACTAATCTGCCGGGTAATTGACGTTTATATTTTTCTTTCGTTGCGAAGTAAGCTGCGTGTGGTCCACCATACCCTAACGGTACCCCAAACCGTTGGGTAGAGCCAACCGCGATATCAGCCCCCCATTCTCCAGGCGGCGTTAATAACGCTAGACTCAAGGGATCTGCTGCAACTGTTACTAACGCTTTTTGTTCATGGGCTTTTTCCACAAATTCCCGATAATCACAGATTTTGCCTTCTGTGGTCGGATACTGTAGTAAAGCCCCAAAAATGGGCGTACTAAAGTCAAATTCGCGGTGATTGCCCACGATCACTTCTAATCCCAGTGGTTGCGCCCTCGTTTGTAAGACTTCAATCGTTTGCGGATGACATTCTTCCGAAACAAAGAAAGCGGTTGCTTTACTCTTAGAAACGCCCACACTCATACTCATGGCTTCTGCTGCTGCGGTGGCTTCATCTAACAGCGAAGAGTTAGCAATTTCCAATCCCGTTAAATCACTAATCATGGTTTGGAAATTCAGCAATGCTTCTAAGCGCCCTTGGGCAATTTCCGGTTGATACGGCGTGTAAGCGGTGTACCAGCCTGGATTTTCTAAGATGTTCCGTTGAATCGCAGCCGGGGTAATACAGTCGTAATATCCCATGCCTATAAAAGAGCGAAACACCTGATTATCTGACGCGATCGCGCGCAGTTGTTTCAGGGCTTCATATTCGCTTTTTTGCTTTGGCAGATCTAATTCTTTTTGTAAGCGAATGGAACTGGGAACAGTCTTGTCAATCAGGGCATCTAAAGACGAAAAGCCTAACGCCTTCAGCATCTGATCAATTTCTTCGGATGTGGGATCAACGTGACGATTCACAAATTGATCCTCTAATCCCAGAACTTCCTCTACGGGGGAACTCTGTTGTTTTGTTGTCGTTTGTTTGGTTTTTGAATCTAAACTAACCATAGAAAATGGATGTGTTTACTACACTAAAGAACTTAGCGAGTCCTCCTGTATCAATTTGTAACAAATTTGGCGGGGAAAATTAATTTTTCTCCCTCCTGTTTATTCTCCTTCTACTTTCGCCCGATATTCATCTGCCGAAAGAGCATCATTTGCCTCATCAGGGTTACTGAGTTGGACTTTTAATAACCAACCTGCCCCATAAGGATCTTCGACAATTGTTTCCGGTGCATCAACCACAGCACTATTTTGTTCAATCACGGTGCCGGATATCGGAGCATACATATCTTCTACTGCTTTCACTGATTCCACTGTGCCAAAGGTTTCCCCTTTTTCTAGGGTTTCATCAACATCAGGGAGTTCTACAAAAACAATATCTCCCAATTGATCCACCGCAAAGGCACTAATGCCAATGGTTGCCGTCTCCCCTTCTACCCGCACATATTCGTGAGAGTCAAGGTATTTCAAATCATTAGGATATTCAAGCGCCATATCGTCTCCTCAGTACAATTGCTATTATGCTAGAGGGTTGTCTTACCCTACCCTGCTTAGTTTACAACGTCATCGGGACGAGGGGGAGAGGGAGTGACCAGTTCCCAGTTCCCAAAGAACAAATAACGAAGAACAAATAACAAAATTAATATGGCAGGACATAGTAAATGGGCAAATATTAAACGGCAAAAAGCGCGAGTGGATGCGAAAAAAGGAAAAACGTTTACGCAACTGTCTCGGGCGATTATTGTTGCAGCACGCAATGGGGGACCCGATCCCGAGGCAAACTTTCAACTGCGTACCGCCATTGATAAAGCCAAAGCAGCGAGTATTCCGAATGACAATATTGAACGCGCGATCGCGAAAGGGGCAGGAACGGCTGGGGGTGACGAAGATCAACTCGAAGCCATCCGCTATGAAGGTTATGGTCCAGGGGGGGTCGCGATTCTGATTGAAGCCCTCACGGATAATCGGAACCGCACCGCTGCCGATTTACGCTCAGCATTCTCCAAAAATGGCGGAAACTTGGGGGAAACCGGCTGTGTTAGTTGGATGTTTGAACAAAAAGGTGTTGTCCGTTTAGAAGGCGAAATTGATGAAGAAGCGTTATTAGAAGCCTCAGTGGAAGGGGGGGCGGAAACTTATGAAATGAATGATGATCCAGGGGCAGAAGTGTTTACGGAAGTGACTGTACTGGAACAACTCAATCAAACGCTAATTGACCAAGGGTTTCCGGTAAAAGAAGCCGAGTTACGGTGGATTGCCAATAATGATGTGGAAGTGAGTGATCCTGACCAAGCGCGATCGCTGCTGAAATTGATGGATGCCCTAGAAGAACTTGATGATGTGCAAAATGTAACGGCTAACTTTGATATGGCAGATAACCTCATTTTTGAAAATAGTAAATAATCTTACAGACTTACTTCATCCATTGCGGTAAAAATTAAACTGGTGGATATTGCTTGTTTATATTTCACGATTAGTGACTAAGACTACTGTCCCAAATAAAAAAGAACAAAAATTAAGAATGTCGTTCACGAGTCTGAGACTTACTATAAACTAGATGAAACTTATTTCAAATAGCTTACGTCCTCTGTCCTGAACAACTTCTTGTTTATTTTTTTAGATCAATTACTACCTGAAAGAAAGAATGATGTCTAATCCAGAAGCCCTTACTATTCCCTCCTCCATCCAATTTTCTACAGCAATTGAAAGCGAATCTCGTCCTTGGGGATCGTTTAGTACCCTTGAAGAAGGACAAGGCTATAAAATTAAACGCATTGAAGTCAAACCCGGACATCGTCTCAGCTTGCAAATGCACCATCATCGCAGTGAACACTGGATTGTGGTTTCAGGAACAGCAAAAGTTATTTGCGGCGATCGCGAAGAAGTTTTAACCACCAATCAATCCACGTATGTCCCTCAGTGTACGGCTCACCGTTTGGAAAACCCAGGGGTTATTAATTTAGTCTTAATTGAAGTACAAAACGGAGAGTATTTAGGAGAAGATGATATCATTCGTTTTCAGGATGATTATGCTCGCAGTTCCATGTAATGATTGAAATTAGTGACGTTGCGCAAAAAGAAATTAAGCGGTTGCAAATAACCCGTAAACAAGAAGAGAGTTATCTGCGGATTGGAGTCGCTGAGGGCGGTTGCTCTGGACTTTACTATACCCTAGATTGGTCAACAGAAATTGCTAGCAGCGATCGCGTTTATCCGCAAACTCACTTCTCTGTGGTCATTGATGAAAAAAGCCTTCCCTATCTTCATCAATTGAAACTCGACTACACCGAAGATCTTATGGGAGGTGGATTCCGTTTTAGTAATCCGCAAGCCGTTAATGCTTGCAGTTGTGGTCTTTCTTTTTCCTTAGATTGATCGTCATTGGTTCTTTGTTCGATCAGTTTAGGAGATGCTGGTTACTGTTTGCCCTTTTCTAGTCCTAAACCAGCAATGCTGAGAGTAACGGTAACAATGCCAATGATCTGTCTGGGATCAAGCACTTCTTGTAAAATTAACCAAGCAGCAACTGCGGTTAAAGCAGGCTCTATCGAGCCCACTAGAGTAGCTGTGGGTGCTCCCACTAAACGAATTCCTAAATTTGTAAAAACTAATCCCCCGAGAGTGATTAATCCTGATCCAAGACTCCAAAGCAGTAAGGATAACCAGAGATCTTGAGGAATCGTAATCTGAAGGATGAGACCCGTCAGACTGGATAACAGAAAAAGCAGGAAAAAAGTAATCAGAGAAAAGGAAATCGGGTGAAACTGAATCAGAGCATTTTGAGCCGTAATGGCATATAAAGCAAAACCAACTCCTGCGCCTAAGGCACAAACAACTCCAAATGTAAATTGCGAGGAGAGATGACTTTGTAATTGAGGTGTCACTAAAATTAAACCTGTCGTTACTCCTGCAATAATGATCCAACGGAAAAGATTAGGTTGAGCGCGATCGCGCCACCATCCTAATAACATGGCAATAATTGGATGAATAAAAAATAAGGCAACTGCAATCCCTGCAGGAATATTGCCAATGGCAAGATAGAGCAAAATTACAGTAAAAAAATAAATTCCGCCACTCAGCAATGGGGACTTTAAGTGGGTTCCAGCTTGGGAAATTTCAGTAAACGTTTTCGGATAAATCCGCAGTGCCAGTAAACCCAGAAAAAGCGTCATAAAAAACGTGCGAGTTTGTAAAAAAAGCACCGTATGCTCAAAAGTAGGGCTTAAAATCCCTCCAATCGCTTCATTCCCTTCAAAAAACACCCGAACAATCACATTTTGCAGAGACAAAAAGCCTCCAGCCAGTAACATAACTAAAATACCAAGCATAAAAAATAACGAAATAAAGGTTAAGATTTGGAACAGGAAGATAAAAATTACTATTTCTTGAGCACTTTCATTGTCTGTTTCTATGTCTCCCTCCTCCAATTCAACGATTCTTGTTACCGGTGGCGCCGGTTATATCGGTTCCCACGCTGTCCTTGCTCTGCAAGCCAAAGGCTACAACGTGATCATTCTCGATAACTTAGTTTATGGACATCAGGATATTGTCGAAAACAATCTCAGTGCAGAATTAATCATTGGGGATACCACCGATCGCGCTCTCCTTGATCAAATTTTCACGACCCGAGACATCGCTGCGGTCATGCACTTTGCTGCTTATGCTTATGTCGGAGAATCGGTGACTAACCCTGCTAAATATTATCAGAATAACGTTGTCGGTACCTTGACACTTTTAGAAGCAATGCAGAATGCTGGCATTGATAAATTTGTTTTTTCTTCCACCTGCGCGACTTATGGGATTCCTGAAACAGTCCCGATCCCAGAAACGCATCCCCAAAATCCCATTAACCCTTATGGCGCAAGTAAGTTAATGGTAGAACGAATCTTGCAAGATTTTGATACCGCTTACCACTTAAAATCTGTTATCTTCCGGTATTTCAATGCAGCAGGGGCAGATCCACAAGGGCGAACGGGAGAAGATCATAATCCGGAAACCCATCTCATCCCTCTTATTTTATTAACTGCCTTAGGGAAACGGGAGGCAATTAAAATCTTTGGGACAGATTACCCCACTCGTGATGGGACTTGTATCCGTGACTATATTCATGTGGCTGATCTGGCACAGGCTCATGTTTTAGGATTAGAATATTTACTGGCTGGAGGAAAAAGTGAAGTGTTTAACTTGGGTAATGGTAATGGCTTTACGGTGCGAGAAATGATTGCGACGGCAAAAGCAATTACAGGAAAAGAGTTTACTGTCGAAGAAACGGCGCGTCGCCCCGGTGATCCTGCAATGTTAG
>JAVLCL010000134.1:0-7924 GCA_031580825.1 Halothece sp. Uz-M2-17 | reverse complement strand
ATTTGTTAGTCCGTCGTGACCAACTGCGGGCAAGTAAAGCGATGCAAGATCGGGTGCTGAATCATCCGAAGGTTACGGTGCATTGGAATACCGAAGCAGTGGATGTTTACGGTGAAGAAGGGGGCTTTTTAGAAGGGGTCAAGATTACTAATAATCAAACGGGAGAACAAAGTAATTTGCCAGCGCGAGGCTTATTTTACGCGATCGGGCATACTCCCAATACTCAGTTATTCCAAGGACAATTAGACTTAGATGAGGTCGGCTATATCATCACGAAGCCCGGTTCTGTGGAAACCAGCATAGAAGGGGTTTACGCAGCCGGAGATGTACAGGATCATGAGTTCCGACAAGCCATCACCGCAGCCGGAACCGGTTGTCAAGCAGCGATGCTTGCCGAACGTTGGCTATCTGTTAATGAGTTAGCAACAGAATATCATCAAGATAGTTCTTCAGAAGCGACCGCAGAAACGAGCAGTCGTCAGGAAGAAGACAAACCGGTGGCGGATACAGAAGAAACCTTTGATGTTAATAAAACTCGCCATTATGGTGGTTATGCACTGCGTAAATTATTCCATGAAAGCGATCGCGTTCTGATTGTTAAGTACGTGGGTCCTAACTGCGGACTGTGTGCAACGCTCGCCCCCATCTTAGATGGTGTCATTGAGGAATACGCGGACAAAGTCCATTTTGTAGAAATTGATATCGCAGAAGAACCTGATATTGCGGAAAATGCAATGGTTACGGGGACACCAACCGTTCAATTCTTCTGCAATAAAGAAATTGTGGATCAACTGCGAGGGGTCAAACAAAAAAGCGAATATCGCCAACGCATTGAACAGTATCTTCCAGAAACCGTAAGTGCTTAATCAGAGCCTAAGGGGAAAGGAACAAGGAATGTTAAAGTTACCTTTTCCCCTTTTTTCGATATGAAGGCTTGATTTGGTAGCATCAACAATAATAGATTCAAACCTAATTGATTGAGCCATCAATGACCAAAACAGTACGTTTAACGCAGTCCACTCATGCTTCAGCACTTACCCTCATTGCTACACCCCATTCCCAAGAATCAGTCCCCCAAAGTCCCATTGACCTTGCTGTTGGCATGAAACTCAGTGAAGGTGAATTTCCCTTAGGAGAGGGAAAAGTTAAATACGGCTTCACCGGTGGAACACTAAAACTTGATCTCAGGGCAGCCCATTTTACCGATTTTTCGGAAGATATTCAGCACTATCTCCCGATTACGAAATCTCCCACTACAAGTCACCTCACCTGGAAGTTTGCCTTACCCGCAGGATTAAATATTCTTGAACTTGATGCGGAAAGGATTGCCCTTGGAACAATTACCCCAACCGCAGAAAATTGGTCTGTGGATGCGAGCTTAACCATTAGTAAACCTGAAGTGTTGATTACAGAGGTGGAAGGATTATGGCGACATGATTTGCGCCCCAATAAACAAGCCATTCTCCATCGAAAAATTGCCTTGTTTCTCGTGGAACAACATTTTCCCTCCCCCCTGATTTCGATACAGATGGATTCATCGTTAACAGAGGAGACAACCTCATCCCCTTCAACGGAGACATCTGCTTTACTCAGTACCATTGAAAATTTAATTCAGGCTGATAGCAACGACTTTCTTGAACTGTGTGAAATTGCCAATCTCAATCCTCGCCTTGATTTTGCGGGGGCAAACTTACGGGGAACCACACTCAGAGGATTAGACTTAAACGGGGCGAATTGGTCACGGGTTAATTTACGGGGTGCGGAGTTGACAGATGTGGATTTATCACAAAGCAATTTACAAGGGGCAAAATTAAGCGGGGCTGACTTATCAGGGGCTTATTTGAGTAATGCCAATCTCAAAAATACAGATTTTCATCGCGCTAGTTTAGCCTTAGCCAACCTGAGTGGGGCAAATTTACAAGGGGCAAACCTACAGGAAGCGAATTTAAGTCAAACCAACCTCAATGACTGTGATTTAGAAGGGGCTAAATTAAATCAGTCCCTCTAATGTTGAACCACTAAAACATGACAGGGCGCGTGATGGACAACATAATTGCTGACACTTCCTAATAAGATTTCACTCAGTCCTCTGCGTCCTCGGCGACCAATGACAATTAAGTCCACTGCATAGCGTTGAGCTAATTCACAGATTAATTTTCCCGGTTCGCCCACACCATATTCATAATCTGCTTCTACCCCTTCTTGATTTGCTAAGTCTTGTAAAGACCGTAACCAAACATTTAATTCGGCGGTGGTTTCTTCAATGAGCCGATCTGAAAAAGCCAGTGTTTCTCCTTCGTACAAACCTGCGTAGGGAACAACATTACTTCCCACCAAGACATCTTGTCGTGCTGGGAAATGATTAATCCCATGAAAAATAAACAGGTGGCTGTTGTCTTTTTTCGCCAGCGCGATCGCGCTATCAAGGACTTCGGAATGATTGGGTTTTGATTGTTCTTCTGACCGACGTTCAACTGCAACTAGAATTTTTTCGTATTTTGCTTTGACTTTCTTGCTTTGAATATTCATGATTAAATCTACCTATTACTTGCATCAATCACTCAAGGCAATATCTTTTTAATTGATCCTTTTACTTCTATCATGACATATCGTTTAAGCTAGAAAATAATAAGGTAATACTTTTTATTATTTACAAAACTATCAATTCATCAGACTGAAAACTCTCATCAAATGGACGAAAAAGCTATCAATTGAAGAATTCAAGTCAGACTAAATATTTCAATAAACTTAATCTGATCAAGGCTTTTTGCTTAATCTATACAATAAACTTATGTTAAGTTTATTCCCAATTTGTCTAAAAATAATTTATTGTTTATAATAGGCGTTTTTAGTAGCTCATTTCTAACGTTAACGAATAGCCACTAAAACGTAATTGTATTCGGATGCAGTTGCACCACAAACAATAATCTGCCCATTTCTGATGCCTTCCACAACTGAGATGTAATAATGAATACTCAGTGTATGATTCCGGTTTATAAAACCGCTCAAAATTATCAAGCCTACCGTATTAGCCCTGAGGATAATAATCGCTTAGCTATTATTTTTGATCCCACCACAGCGAATACTTCTTTAACCTTTTGTGTCGAAATTTTTGAACCGGGAGGGAAAACGCCTCTTCATCATCATCAAATTGGTGTCGAGATGTTTTTTATTTTGAAGGGAGAGGGGACTGCAGTTTGTGACGGAAAAACAGTTTCAATTCAAAGCGGAGACAGTATTTTAGTCCCACCCACGGGAAGACATGAAATCCGAAATACCGGTTCCGGACGACTATATGCCCTTTGTTTTATGGTTCCCAACGAAGATTTTGCGGAACTGATTCGCAGTGGAACACCAGTCAGTTTAGATGAAGAAGATTTACAAGTCTTAGGACGCAGTGATGTAATGGTGTTGTGCTAGGGGAGAAATGTCAGAATTAGTATTCCTTTGCTCACCATAGGGAAGATGTCTGTTAAATTAGACTCTCCCCAGGAAGAACAATGATCGTGCTAATCTGACGCTTGACGCTTCAGAGGTAGTGCTTGCTGGAGTTGAATCAATTCATCCCGATGGGCTTTCACCGTAATTAAACTTTGTGAAGTTTCCTCAGCAGAATCTAACTTCACAGAGACTTGTTCCACTCGTCCAGCCTTTTTCCAATAAAAAATACCCGCTAAAGGCGTAAGTAGGGTCAGTGCAAAAAATGCACTACGATAACTCCACTCACCAAAGTAGAGAAACAGCACTAAGCTCAGACAAAGCAACCCCGAACCAGCTAAGACAGATAAAAAGATTGCTAGAAACCAACTCGGTTGAACAAACCCCTCTAAAGTGACTTGCTCTTGATCGGGATCAAAAGACTTTACCTTATACGCTCGTTGAAAGAAATAGGCTTTTACTTTCGGAAGTAAATCTGTTTCTGGGAGATCAGCACAAAACTGAGCTTCTGTGGTGCGATCTTTAACAGAAGCGCGAATAAAGAAAAATAAACCAATTAAAAGTAAGACGGTTAAAAAGAAGGTTGAAGATAAAACAGGAGTATTAATCACAGTTAGAGGAAAGTAGGGACTCGACGCTAATATATCAATTTTGAGCACACTTGTGAGTCGTGTATGTCCGCCACAATTGAGCCAATTCCTCCGCTTGTTGGTGATTATCAGGTGATATTTTATACATTTTGCGAGGACGACCCCTTCCTTTTAGCTTTCGCCAATATCCTTTAATCGTTCCTGATTGCTCTAGGAATTTTAAGGAACTATAAAGCACGGTATCGGATAGTCGATACTGAGGATGAATTTCTGTAAGTTGCTCGATTAATTCTGTACCATAGGATTCTTTCTGTAACAAAATATCAAGAATATAACAAACCGCCAGTTCTCGATTGAGGTAAGTCGGAGGGGGATTATGGAAAAATTCATAGATGTCTTCAAATTTCATGGGCTTGACCGCATCAGCTTGTGATTAAGAAAGTAAATTTAGGTCAATTAGGAAGTAGAGGAGAATTATTGATTAAACTATTAACAAAGTAAGGTAATTCCGGATAATTGTCCATTAATTTATTTTTCTTTATTGATAAAAAAATATCCTTTCTCAAAGTTGGAAAAATGATCGAGAAAATTATATCTCTTCTCATAGAAAGTTACTGATTATACAGGATGTTTAAGAAAGCGTTATTGCTAATCTTTCATCTGTGCTGAGTCGTTTCCCCTCGACAATCAACAGGACTCATCTAAAATAAGGGCATAGCGTTGTATCTGAAGCGGTCAAAGATTGATGGATAATAAGCCAGAAGTAAGCTCTTCTCTTCCCCTTGCGGTCAAACGCGCCTCATCCTCACTTAAAGTTGGTGGTAATTTTGGGTTATGGGTGCAACTGATTCTCGGTGTTGTCTCGGGAGTAACCTTGTTAGTGGCTTCTCCCAATTTGGGGGGACAAGATACCACGCAAGCGACGGGTGTTGGCGTTTTCTTCGCTCTTGGTGGCATTATTGCCCTTGGGGTTAGTATTTATTTTTGTTTTCGTTATACACGGATTTCCCGTCGGTTAGCCACTGCTGATAGTGGTTCTCGCCCTAGTCGAGCGGTTATCTTGCGTCAACTCCGCATTGGCTTAATTGTCAATTTGGTGGGGTTACTCCTGACGATTTTGGGTGCGCAAGCCATTGTTGGGATTGTCTTGGTCAAGTCTTTAACGCAACCGCAATTAGTCATCGGGGCAAAACCGCAAGAATTTGTTAACTCCATTGATTTGCTAATTATTCAAGCAAATGTTAATATTATCGCTGCTCATTTCGCCGGAATTCTTTCTTCTCTCTGGCTGACAGAGCGTTTAAATAAATAATTCATTTCTTGTTTGTCCTTGGTTATTGATTTGAGGAATCAATAACGACTAGTAATGACTAAAGGGGGTTGATGTGCTAGAGCTAAAACGGATTCGCCAAGAACCAGAAGTTGTCCAAGAGTTATTAAATCGACGGAGTTCAGACTATTCAATTCAAGAAATTTTAGACTTAAGTGAAGAACAACGTCGTTTAGAAGGAGCGCGATCGCGCTTGCAAGCTCGCAGTAATGAAATTAGTAAAGAAATTGGACAAAAAATTAAATCCGGCTTAGCTCCCGATAGCGAAGAAATCCAAAACATTAAAACTGAAAGTAATGAACTCAAACAACAATTAAATGAGTTAGAACCTCAAGAAAAAGACCTCAAAGCTCAAATTAAAACCCTGCTTTTATCACTGCCTAATCTTCCCAGTGAAACAACACCAGTGGGGAAAGATGAAACTGAAAATGTTGAGGTGCGCCGTTGGGGAGATGAGTATTTACCGACTCATGCTGATGCAATTTTACCCCATTGGGAAATTGGAGAAAAGCTAGGAATTTTAGAATTTTCTCGCGCGGTGAAAGTGGCTCAAAGTCGCTTTGTTAATTTAATTGGTATGGGAGCAGCTTTAGAACGCGCTTTAATTAGCTTTATGCTCGATCAACAAACAAAAGCGGGTTATTTAGAAGTGATGCCACCCGTTTTAATTAACAGTGATTCCCTCACGGGAACCGGACAATTACCCAAGTTTGCAGAAGAAAGTTTTCAATGTCAAGGGGATGATTTATGGTTAGCCCCGACAGCAGAAGTTCCGGTTACCAATTTATATCGAGATGAAGTGTTAGATGCCTCTCAACTTCCCATTTATCATTGTGCTTATACCCCTTGTTTTCGCAGAGAAGCAGGCAGTTATGGGAAAGACACAAGGGGATTAATTCGTTTACACCAGTTTAATAAAGTGGAGTTAGTGAAACTGGTTCGACCCGAGAATTCTGTGGAAGAACATGAAAGTTTAGTTCAAAATGCAGAAGCAATTTTAAAAGCGTTAAAACTTCCTTATCGCGTTTTAGAGTTATGTACCGGTGACCTCGGTTTTGGCGCAGCAAAATGTTACGATTTAGAAGTTTGGTTGCCTTCTTCTGGAACCTATCGGGAAATTTCCAGTTGTTCTAATTTTGTTGATTTCCAAGCCCGACGCGCCAATATTCGTTTTAAAGAAGCGAACAAAAAAGGGACACAGTTTGTTCATACTTTAAATGGATCTGGACTTGCCATTGGACGTACCATGGCAGCAATTTTAGAAAATTATCAACAAGCCGATGGGACAGTGCAAGTACCTGAGGTTTTACAGCCTTATTTACATCAAACTGTGTTGAAGAAGTAGAATTAACCACAGAGACACAGAGAACGCAGAGGGTTGAGAAACTTAATTTTTAACTTCAGGTTATAGAGGGATCTCTCTTGGTTATTTTTTCCCAAGTGCCATATTTCTGTTCGTAATAATTGAGAATCTCTTGGCAATATTGTTTTTCTTCGGAGGAAAAGGTGGAGGAATAGCTTAATTGTAGTCCTGCCACCTGACTTTGAAAGTAACTAAATTCAGATGAAGATTGGGGGAGAATCTCAACTTCAAGACCATCTAGTTGTCGTAAATGGGCAGCAATTTCCCGATAAACGGCAAGGGGAAGTGAGGTGATTTTGATTGTTTCTTGTTGCTGAGAATTAGACACGGTTGGGCTTTCGTTCAAGAGAAGATAGTAACAATTTTTTACCTTACCATGAAGCAATGGCAATTCTTGATTAACGGCTAGGTTTGGTTAATAGTCCCCAAATAAAGATAATCGCGATCGCGCCAAGAACAGCCGTTATAATTCCGGATAAACTAAAACTCCCAACTGCAGGACTAGGAATGTCGAAAAATTCTTGCAGTTGTTCTCCAATCCAACCGCCGGCAAAAGACCCGAGAATTCCTAACGCCATCGTTCCCACAAGTCCCGTGTTTTGTTCGCCGGGATAAATGGCTTTCGCGATCGCGCCGGCGAGTAATCCTAAAATTGCCCAAGTAATAATGCCCATAGTTCGTTATTGGTTATTGGTTATTAGTTATTTGTTTTCACTATTAACTGGTCACTGATCCCACTAAACCTGTGGTGGGAGAACTGGCACTGGCATATTGTTTAACCGGAATGCGTCCGGCGAGATAGGCGATTCTTCCGGCTTCGGTTGCCATTCCCATGGCGCGACCCATTGCAATGGGATTTTTGGCAAGCGCGATCGCGCTATTAATTAATAAGGCATCAGCCCCCAATTCCATGGCATAAGCTGCTTCACTAGGCGTACCAATCCCGGCATCCACCACAACCGGAACCTTGGCTTCCTCGATGATAATTTGCAGATTGGCTTCGGTTTTAATCCCTTGTCCGGAACCAATCGGGGATCCCAGAGGCATCACCGTAGAACAACCCACTTCTTCTAAACGTTTCGCGAGAACGGGATCGGCGTTGATATAGGGTAAAACGGCAAAGCCTTCTTTGATTAGTTTTTCCGCAGCTTCTAACGTACCAATGGGATCGGGAAGCAGGTGTTTCGGTTCTGGGATGACTTC
>JAVLCL010000133.1:0-7956 GCA_031580825.1 Halothece sp. Uz-M2-17 | reverse complement strand
TTATCCACTGTTCCAAATGTTTGAAAGCTGGTGTCAGGATGAGAACCGCCACGGTGATATCTTTAAAGCACTGCTGCGATCGCAGGATAAACTATGGAAAAGTTGGCAGGGTCGTCTCTGGGCGCGTTTCTTCCTACTAACAGTTTTCGCCACTCATACTCTCACCGTCCATGAACGAGAAGATTTTTATGAATCTCTAGGCTTAAACGCAACCGAGTTTGACCGTCACATTACCCGCAAAACCAACGAAACCGCAGGACGTGCTTTCCCAGTGATGTTAAATGTAGATCATCCTGAATTTTTCAAACGTTTAGAAACCTGCGCCGAACGTAATCGCAAAATCAACGACATTGATAACAGCAACGCCCCGAATTGGTTGAAACGGTTACGGAAACTCCCCTTAATCACAGCTATTTTTACAGACTTGGTGCGTTTGTATTTCATCAAACCCATTGATGCTGTCAGTGAATGGGAAGCCGTTTATTAAGAGTAGTTTGCTAATCCCGCAACTTTGGGCTGACTTAGGTGTACTTAACAGTCATTGATCATTGAGTTTTGCTATCGTCTAAGCCAGCCTATATTCCTTTGGTGTAATTATCAACTAAACTTGAAAAAATGGAATTTTCATTGTATTATCGTGGTCCCCTAAAATCGAATGCTCGACCAAAAGATAAACATCAAGTACGTCAAGCATTTCATAAGCAACTTAAGATACTTTGGAGTCAATCTCCGTTAACTGACTTTTCAGATTTGAAGAAAATTGATTCAGAGGTATCCCTTGTTAAATCAGTTGGCAGTTTTAATTTTATACCTAGAGTGACTGGACGTATGAAATCAATTGCAGAGTTAGAAATAACTTTACTAAAGCCTGAAAAAAAAGGATCAATTATTACTAATTCTGGAGATATTGATAATAGACTTAAAACTTTGCTTGATGCTCTTAAAATTCCTGAAACTAATGCACTTCCAACAGATATAAATCCTCAAGATGATGAAGATCCTTTTTTTTGTTTACTAGAAGATGATAACCTGATTACAAATTTATTTGTAAAAACTGAACAATGGCTAGATGATAATGTTGCTGATAATTCTGAAGTAGTTGCTATCATTCATGTTAAAACGCAACTTACTAGAATAGATGTTAATAATCTTGGTTTTGCCTAGATCAAATAGAATAATCCGTTCATATAGCAGTCAGGAATGATTCATGAGAAAGACAATCTATCAGTGATTAGTGAACTAGCAACCGAAAAATCAACTTCTCATAACTGAATCCTGATTGCTATAGTAGTGTAGAACATTTTTAGTACAGGAATGACAAAACTCCCAAAACGTACAAACTCTCAAAAAATCGGTGAAAGTGCTGCCGAACTTCTTAATTCAGTCTTTACAGAATTTTGCAATGTTATCCCTGTTCCTCAAAGTCGTGACCTTGGCATTGATTTTATTTGTGAAATATTTGAAAGAGAATATCCAACTGGAAAGCTATTCAATATTCAATGTAAAGGATTAGAAGAAGCTAAATCAACGACTCATTCAATCACAATTCCCATTAAGGTAACAACTCTCAATTATTGGCTGATTCAGCCTAATCCAACATTCCTAGTTGTAGTTGACTGCAAAAATGGTATTTTCTATTGGTCTTTCCCAAAATATTTTCTGAGTTCGCTTGATAAAAACTGGCAAAAACAACAAACTGTTTCAATTCAAATCTTGATTCAAAACCAATTTAATAAGGAAACCAAAGATCTACCTAATCAATTAATTTCAATTGTTAATTCAGAGGCTTCTGTTGCACCACAAAATAATGATTATCTGGGAACATTAAAGACACTTGGAGAAGCGACAAAAAGGGCTACTAATGCTGGACTTCCTATATTAAAGACTCCTTTTCATCGTCCTTTTCAGTACATTGGAATGTCTCTCGCAGATGCTTCTATAGTAGTGAGGAAAGAAACTAATCAAGTAGGTAATATTATTGTTGACTCTGAGGACTGTCACATGGTCTTAGAAGCAGAAGGGAACTTTATTAATTATGTAGATATTAGCTTCAAAAAGACTCAACCTTGCAGTCAAAGCCAACCATTTGATTCTGAACCAATTCTAGGTGCGCTTAGTATTAATCCATCTGAATTAGAGTTAGTTCGCAGACAAACACACTTTCACACCTACTATGATCATAAAAGAAAGTTAAAGATCAGTGTATCTTGTCTGTATGAAGGCGCAACTTTATCAGTAGGATTTAGTAGTAAGTATTATAAAATGTAATTTTTGAAATAGCTTGGAGACAGATTAATTTCTTCCAAAAATGTTGGGTTTCGCTACACTCTACCCAACCTACATTTCAGGTTCCACTGGTTCAAGGTAAAGCGCGATCGCTGCTGGGGATCGACTAAGATTTAACTAAAACAAGCATGATTATGAATCAACAATCCGCGATCGGAACCAGTCTTGTTTTTAGCAATTCTCTTGCAAATGTTGCAGCGAATGCAGTAGGAGTTGCCAAGACGGGAAGCGCGATCGGATCACTTCACGGGATAGCCCATACCAGTGCAACAGCAGCTTGGGTGGGCTTTGGCAGTATGAAACTGGGGATGTGCATGATGGGCGTTTTTCCTGTTATTGGTGCAGCATTACTTTTAGATAGTCTTTGTTCTCAAGAATACAGTTCTCCTATTATTGATTGGTATGAAGAAGCGTGGACAAATTACGAAGCAGAATGTGAATTACAAGACCTGAAAAAAGAAGTCAAAATTGACCGTGATCATCAATTACAGGCAAAAAAAGTTCCTGCTAGTCTAGCACAATTAGATCATCAATTCTATGCCTTGGAAGTAGAAGATGAACTTTATCAAATGAAAAAGCAGATTGATGGAAAGCATTTAGCATCACCCATCATCAAACAATCTACATCTCAGAAACAAACGGAAAAACTCTCTTTCGATTATCCTGAACAGGAAGTAGAATATGTTCAGAAAGTGATAAAAAAGGCACTTGCTTTTGATGGAGTAAAGGAAGTGATTACCAACTGGAAAGGAGAGAAAAGAGTAGCTCTAGGATCAGGAATGATGATTGAAGAGAAAGGGAATAATGTTCATATTTTTAGTCCTAAACTCGCCAAAATGTTAATTCTTTCTGACCAATCAATAGAAAGTCTGAGTGAAAGTTATCTGGTATAGGTTGTAATTTGAGAGTCGATCTATAATATAGCAGTTCTAAGTTCTTATGTAAAAAGTTGATTAACTGCTTTTTACCTTTTCCTATAATTCATTTGGGAATTTGGGATTGCTATACATCCTCCTTCCCAAACATTTACTCTATTTTCATCTTTAATCAATAAAACTAAATCAATTTTATCTAATAATTTTAGTATAGTGTAACCTCAACGATTAAATAATTTTTCTAACTGACGTTGAACCCAAGCTACAGGATTTTTATCTAATTCATAATAATTTAATAATCCTAATTCTCGTAATTGTTGTTGCTGTTGTGATAATTCCTCTTGAGCCTTTCCTAACTCAACTACAATTAACTCGTAAAGATGAGGCTGCTCTTTGAGTAAAGTTTCAAATCCTTCTTTATTAATTGCAAATAGCGTTGTTTCGTCTCTTGCTCGGACAGTTACAGTTCGCCTTAAGCCCAGCATTAAAGAAAGTTCGCCAACAAATTCTCCAGGATTTAATACAGTGGGTGCTTGATTCAATTTTTCCACATAATATTCAACAGACCCTGATAAAATAATATAAAAAGTATTGCCTGGATCTCCTTCTCGATACAGAATATCTCCTGCTTTAATTCGTTTGCGATAACCAATATCAATCAGTTTTTTCAGTTCAATTTCAGAACAGTTTTGAAAATAACTCACTTTCCGTAATAAATCTCGTAAAACTAAAGGACGAGAAGGGCTAACTGTTTTAGAAAGATTGGGAAAGTCAGTCGTATAGTTTTCTTCTTCTTGATTTTCAGGAGGTTTATCTTGCCTAAATTCGGATTTAGGATTTAGGTCTTCAGGAAACTGACTAGAATACCAAACACCAAGGCGTGGGGTTGCTAATTTAATACCATATTGCCGTAAATTATATTCAATAATAAAGCGCAATGAGCTTTCAGTCACATGCTTTTTATCCACTTCTTCTACCCAGACCCAAAGTTGGAAATTCAGAGAATTATCTCCAAAGCCTGTAAAATAAACAGATGCTGGTTTCTCATAAGAAACTGTTTCCTCCATATAGGCAGAATCTAATAAAATCTCTACGACTAAAACCGTATCGGTTTCGTGAGAAACACTGACTTCTACCATCGCCCAACCTTGGGTTTTTTGATATGTCCAATTAATAACTTGATTTTCTACTAAAAACCGATTGGGAACAATGATATAGCGACCAATAATTGTCCGAATCACTGTAGAACGAAGGGATACTTCATCAATATATCCGGTCATTCCATTCCATTCTACAAAGTCACCTGCTTTTATTTTTTGTTCAAAAAGTAATGTTAAACCACTGGTAAAATTTTTAGCAACTTCCTGTAAACCAAAGCCGATACCAATTCCAATACCACCTGCTAAAACGGTAAAGGAAGAGAGATTAATCCCGCTCGCCTGTAAAATACTAATAAAAACAAACGCTCCAGTGCTATAACTAATAACAATTGAAATTGCTTCTCGTGTTCCTAAAGAAATTCCAATTTTTGGTAATAAGTTATTGCGCAAAAATCGTTTTAGGAGAATAGTAATACCTAAACTAATGACAATAACTAAAATAATTTGTCCAATCAGCTTAAAAGGAATGGCGTTCATTTCATATTCAAAAGGTAAATGCTAGCGATGAAAGAAAGAATCAATAATAATGAGGTGTTGTTTAACGGTGAGGTTGCTACCGACTTCTTATTCCCTATTCTCCCAATAAGACATGATTAATGACAATTAGGGATGAGTCCCAAATAATATCCCGCCAAAGATTAATTTTTGGCGGGAAGAGCGATTGATTTTTTTCAGCTAATGATATAAGCCACTCCAATCAAATCAAAGATTATGATGGAAGAATTCTGATGACAGCGAGTTAAATTTGACGAGATGCCATTTTTTCCACATCAGCTTGTGTTTCTTGTAAAAGTTGCTCACGACTGTCTCGGGCTTGAGTGAGACTTGGGACTAAGTTACGGGCTTGTAAAGCCATATGAAGCTGAAGCTGTGCCACGTAATCACGAACTTGCTCTTGTGTAGAAGGTTGTGCTTGTTCTAGTTCCCAGTTCAAGATTTTCTCCTCTCTTTAAATTGCAACGGCTAGACTTTAAGGTCACCGCAAACTGCGTGCTTATCATTCTAGAGGTTAGCATGTCTATCTTAAGATGGGGACTTGAGTGTCACAAACTTTAATTTTTTGTAAAGTTGTTACTCTTATCTCATCCGAAGGTTAATGTAATTAATTCTTTCTAGAAAGAATTATAAAGATCAGGAATTGATTTTCTATTTAACGCCTTGTAATAGCCCAAAGCGGATTAAACCCCGCTGATATCCTCGACTCATTAACCCGAGAGATAGTGCAGCTTCTACAGTTTTCCAACCACTTTCAATTAAGCCCCTGATAGCTTGGGGAGTCAATGCTGAGTCGATAACAATATTCCAAAATGGTGCAACCGCTTGTGACCAATCATCACTTTTCAGGTGTTGAAAGCCAACTTCTTGCGCGATCGCGCAATATTCCGGTAACGAAATCACATAAGGTAAACAATACACCCGATAAATCTCTGCTAAATGTTGTTTTTCATCAGTGGTTAAGTCTCCCGCTAAAGAATCCGTCGGTCGATGACACCAAGTTGCCATCAACAGTTTTCCCCTCGGCTTGAGTACCCGATATGCTTCTTGTATAAATTTGGCTTTATCGGGGAAATGTTCACCACTTTCTAAAGACCAAACTAAATCAAAGCTATCATCAGCAAACGGTAAATCTAAAGCGTTAGCCACCTGAAACTGCACCTGATCATCTAAATGTGCTTCGGTAGTTCGCTCTTTGGCTCGTTTAACTTGCTCAGGGGAGAGTGTAATCCCTTGGGCAGTTGCCTTAAATTTCTGGGCTAAATAGAGGGTACTACCCCCTATACCACAACCCACATCTAAAATATTTTGCGGAAGTGCGTTACTTTCACTAATATTGCCCCATGACAGTAATTCTTCAATTATGTCAATTTGAGCCTGCCAGCGAGACACTTTATTCATCCCACTGCGACCATAATAGCCGTGGTGCATATGTTCTCCCCAAATTTTCTCCCAGAGAGAACTGGATGCGTCATAGAAGTCTTTAATATCTTGTTCAAGGTTACGGGGCATAATCAATTAACTCTCTCTTATAGCGGTATTATTCTTCCTGTTTCCGAGTGGGTCAGTTATTGCAACTTGTAATTTACCGTTGAAAAATTCTCTATATTCGACGCTATAGTTATATCTCAACTTAAAACAAGAAATACCGTTGTGCCATCGGTAATGTGGTTGCGGGCTCACAAGTTAATAATTCCCCATCTGCTCGCACTTCATAGGTTTCAGAATCCACTTCGATGTGAGGAAGAGCCGTATTGCATTTCATGTCCGCTTTCCCAATATTACGGGTATTTCTCACCGGAACTAAGGTTTTTTCTAAGCCCAATTCTTCTCCGATGTTGGCTTCCATTCCCGCTTGCGAAACGAAGGTGAGAGAGGTTGTGGCAAGTGCTTTCCCATAACTGGCGAACATGGGTCGCATTTCGATGGGTTGTGGGGTGGGGATACTGGCGTTTGCATCTCCCATTTGTGCATACGCGATCGCGCCCCCTTTCATAATGATCTCAGGCTTGACCCCAAAACAACTAGGCTTCCAGAGGCACAAGTCGGCAAGTTTCCCTTCTTCAATCGAACCCACTTCATGGGCAATTCCATGCATAATTGCCGAGTTAATCGTGTATTTGGCAACATAGCGTTTGGCGCGGAAGTTGTCGTGGGTTTCGCTGCTATTGTCGGGAGAAGGGAGTAAACCCCGCTGCACTTTCATTTTGTGGGCGGTTTGCCAAGTGCGAATAATGGTTTCTCCGACACGCCCCATCGCTTGGGAATCGGACGCGATCGCGCTGAAGGCACCCAAATCATGTAAGATATCTTCGGCTGCAATGGTCTCTCTGCGAATCCGTGATTCTGCAAATGCAACATCCTCAGGAATATTGGGATCAAGGTGATGACATACCATCAACATATCCAAATGTTCTTCTAGGGTATTGGTGGTATAAGGGCGGGTGGGATTGGTGGAAGACGGTAAAACATTACTTTGACCGCAAACTTTAATGATATCCGGTGCGTGACCTCCACCCGCACCTTCCGTGTGATAGGTATGGATGGTGCGATTTTTGAAAGCGTTAATGGTATCTTCCACAAATCCCGCTTCGTTGAGAGTATCAGTATGGATGGCAACTTGCACATCGTAGCGATCTGCTACCGAGAGACAGGTATCAATGGCTGCGGGTGTCGTTCCCCAATCTTCGTGAAGTTTTAAGCCCATTGCACCCGCTATCACCTGTTCTTCAATCCCTTGTGGTTGCGCACTATTTCCCTTCCCAAAAAAGCCTAAATTGACCGGAAAGGCTTCTGCTGCTTGTAGCATCCAGCCTAAGTTCCATGATCCAGGGGTGCAAGTCGTGGCATTGGTTCCCGTTGCTGGTCCGGTTCCACCGCCAAACATGGTGGTAATCCCTGACGCGATCGCGGTTTCAATCAGTTGGGGGCAAATAAAATGAATGTGGCTATCAATTCCCCCAGCCGTGAGGATCATCCCTTCGCCAGCGACGGCTTCTGTACTCGGACCAATGATGATATCTACATTATCTTGAATGTAAGGATTTCCTGCTTTACCAATTTTGAAGATGCGACCGTCTTTAATTCCCACATCCGCTTTCACAATCCCCCACCAATCGAGAATGAGGGCGTTAGTAATC
>JAVLCL010000132.1:0-7956 GCA_031580825.1 Halothece sp. Uz-M2-17 | reverse complement strand
GTAAATAGGTTTGATATAACCAAGGAACATTTCCTAAGCCGATTCCAGTTAGGAAATCATTACTTCCCATGTTCCAACCGACAGTCATTGTAATGAAGCGATAAGCAAATTGTCCTCCTCCTTCTCCGGATAAAACTGCAAATAACAAACTGCGGAGACGATTATTTGCCAAGATAAAGAGCAGAAACAGTAAAATACTGCCGAATGCACTTAGAATCAACCCTAACCGAGGAAGAGAACTCCGTACCAGTAAAATAATTAAACCCGTCAATAAGACAACAAAAAACCCTAACCATCCCCCGCGAGAACTGGTGGTATATAAATCAAGCAACCCCACCGCTACACCGGTGATCCAAATCCACCTGCGCCAACCTGATTCCACAATTCCTAATGCAATCAGTAAAGGAAGAACAAGCACTAAATAACCAGCAACATAATTTTGATGTCCTAAAGGCGCCCAGTTTCGTAATTCTAAGACCGAAAAATCAAATTGAATATTAACGCCTAACTCTCTCAAAGATTGTAAACGGTCTAGTTCCGGTAAAAGTGTCTGAAAGCCCCAGACCAGAAGACTGATCAGCATAAATGCGATCGCGAGTCCCCCCTGAAATCGTAATAACCGATACCGTTGTTGAGGAGAGGATAACCAATAGTTAAGACTGTATAGCGCAGCCAGAAAACAGAGCGTTTCCCAACTATACCAAATGGCTTTCTGAGGAATTTCAGCAAAAAGGGTAGTGATGATTAAACTGATGAGAAGTAACCCTACCCCAAAATCAATTTTGTTACCCAGTTGAGAGAAACACTTGTCCCGAAGGAGAATGCTCAGAAACCACAATACAGGACAAATCAGTCCCACTTGCCAAATAAATACCCAGGGCCAAACAACGATTAAACTATGACTATCTGGCATCAACGTAAATAAAATATAGAAGAAGCCAGTGAGTAGGGCAAATAATTGACCGCTACTGCGTTTTGATTGAGATTGGAAAGCGTTCATTATTATTTAAAATGCTGCATTGGTATCAGGGTCAACTCTGTAATCAACAAACCATTACCCTTGCCCTTAATGATCCAGGTTTATTATACGGTGCAACGGTTTTTACAACACTGCGCGTTTATGAAAAAAATTTAGATCATGAGTTAACCCAATGGAAAGACCATTGTCAACGGCTTAAGCAATCTCTAAAAGCATTTTCTTGGCAACAACCAGACTGGAAACAAGTACGAGAAGGGGCGGAACAATTAAGCCTATCTTTTCCAGTATTGCGTCTGACTATTTTTCCCGATGGACGAGAATGGATTACGGGGCGCGAGTTACCGTCAGATTTAACACAAAAACAAGATTCAGGGATTACGGCTTGGTTAGCCAATACAGAGCCATTTCAACGCAGTTTTCCCAGTCATAAAACAGGAAATTACTTAAGTAGTTGGTTAGCCTTACAAACCGCCAAAAAGAAGGGAGCACAAGAAGCGATTTTAGTCGATGAAGATGGCAATTGGTTAGAAACCAGTACGGGGAATTTATGGGGATGGAAAGACGGAATTTGGTGGACTCCCTCTGTTGATCAGGCTTTGTCTGGAATCGCGCGATCGCGCATCATTTCTTTTTTAACTCGCCACAAGATCCCAATTCAAGAAACCCTTTGGACTCCCGAATTTGTAAATCGTTTAGAAGCACTGGGTTATAGTAATTGCGTTGTGCAAGTCATTCCGATTCACACAGTCATCACCTAAGGTCGAACATTATTGATGAATTATTTTCCTCGTATGTATATCATTGAATTTAGAAATTAAAATAGTTTTTATTCTTTTCATTTGGCACCTGCTTCTGATTGAAAGAATACGTTTTTTGTTTATAAACTCTCATTCCTTCCCAACCACAATTCCGGCAGTAATAACGACGGAGCGGAATCAAATAACTTAACTTGCGCTGATAAGATTTACGAGGTCGGAGCTTAAGTTTATGATTACAATCGGGGCACGAAGGCTCACGAATAGCAGAACGCAATAAGTGATGCCGTAGGGCTTTGAGCAAGAAATAGATGACGATCAGAATAATAATGATGCCAAAGGGTTGTGAAAGAATGAAAAAAAGATTAGTTTCAAGATTGGGGGTAGCCTCAAGAAGATAAAAAGTAATCATTAAACGACTCAGAAAAAAGAGAATACCGATTAATTCAGGAACCCATTCCTGATTGACTTTTTGCCACCAATTTGTTTTATTATTTTCCGACATTGCTATTCATTGAATATCCAGTATTCCCCGAAAAAAAAGTTTGAATAATACAGCAATCAGCAATAATTCATGAGAAATCTTTGGGGCAAATTGCTTATTGCCTTAAACCAGTGTAATCAACATCACAATGAATTATAATCGTAAAATCTGTGAATTTTCTCTTAGAAAGAAATTCTAACAATCAGTAGTTCTCGTTAACAATAAAAGAATAGAACAAAATGTCTCATCTGAGAATTTACGGATGTAATATTCATAAGATAGAAACAGCTAGACCAGAACACAATTCCAAGTCTTTCTGAATTAGATAAAATTACGATCACTGATCAAAAAAACGTAATGATCTCATAGCATCATGGAAGCCATCACGCTCTCCTTGCTCGACATCAAAATTTAGAAAAGTGTGGAGATTCGTTAAAGTAGAAGGAAATGTAACGTAACTCTTTCGCAATTGTAAGAAAAGATGGCATCCTCAACCTCTATGGCTGTAAGAGAACTTCCCCTTTTCCCGTTACCGGATGTAGTGTTATTCCCCGGTCGTCCTCTCCCCCTGCACATTTTTGAGTTTCGTTATCGGATGATGATGAACACAATCTTAGAAACAGACCGTCGCTTTGGGGTTTTAATGTTTGATCCGGTTAAAGGAGAAATTGCAACAGTGGGCTGTTGTGCTGAAATTTCCCAATTCCAGCGTCTCCCTGATGATCGGATGAAAATGCTGACTTTGGGACAACAACGTTTTCGTGTTTTAAACTGGGTGCGCGAAAAGCCCTATCGTGTTGGTTTAGTAGAATGGATTGAAGATGAAAGTCCAGAAATGGATTTACGTCCCCTTGCGAGTGATGTAGAGGCTCTATTGAAAGATGTCGTCAAGCTATCCTCAAAATTAACCGATCAAAAGATTGAACTCCCTGATGATATTCCTGATTTACCCAGAGAATTATCATTTTGGGTGGCAAGTAACCTCTATGGGGTTGCCTCAGAACAGCAAAGTCTTCTCGAAATGGAAGATACCAAAGCTCGTTTAGAGCGGGAAGCAGAAATTTTAAGTTCTACTCGCAATCACCTCGCTGCACGTACTGCATTAAAAGATGCATTGAAATAGGAAAAATTGAACATGAAGTCCTCTGCGCGGATTTTATTGGGGTTCATGATTGTTGCCTTGGTCGGAAAGTCAACCAGTTTCTTGATCAGGGCAACGAAACCGCAATGGTTTGAACAACGTCGAGAGCAAATAGCGGTTTTATTGAGTGGGGAAAAGACTCAACCTTCGGAGACGAAACAAGTCAAATCGCCACTCCCTTCCCAAGTGTTTCCTCTCGTATTTTTACCCCAACCCGAACAAAGCACCAAACTGCAATCAATTCTCGAAAAGGGTCATCAACCAGACCAAAATCGTGCTCGTTACCTTTTAGCAGTCACTGCTTTAGAGAAGCAACAACCTGAGCAAGCTCTTCAATATCTAGAAGAGTTAGAGAAAAAATATCCGTTGCTGGCAGGATATATTTTACTGAAACGGGCAGATGCTCACACAATGCTCAACGAAACGGCAAAAGCCGAAGCAATTTGGTCTGAAATTATCCAAAATAATTTTAATTCTGCTGTTGTTGGAGAAGCCCTCTATCACTTAGGGAAAAAGGATGCCCAACAATGGGATACTCTCATCCAAGACTATCCAGAACATCCTCGAACCCATGACATTATCAAACAGCGTTTAGCCGATAATCTGAATCAACCAGAATTCCTAAAAACTTTGGCTTACCAGACTCCAGAAACACAAGGAATGGATCAGGTGCGCGATCGGTTGGTGAGTGAATATCAGAGTCAACTCACTCCAGAAGACTGGGAAGTGATTGCACAAGGCTATTGGGAGACATGGGAATATGATCAAGCAGGAGAAGCCTACGGCAACGCTCCCAAAACCCCAAAAAACCTTTATCGTCATGCCCGAGGCTTACAAGTTAGTGGTGAAACTCGTCGCGCTGAACAGATTTATTTAGAACTGCTGAAGACGTTTCCCGATGCAGAAGAAACCGGGTTAGGCTTACGTCGCTTAGCAAGTATGGTATCCCGTGCAGAAGGAATTGCTTATTTAGAACAAGTGATCAATCAATTCCCTCAAGAAGCCCCAGACGCTTTGATCACTCAAGCCCAATTCTTAGAAGCAGAAGGCAAACCTCAGTTAGCGCAACAAGCCAGAGATAATCTTTTAAAGAACTATTCTCAGTCTGATGCAGCAGCAGACTATCGCTGGGAACGTGCGGAAGTAGCAGCAGAACAAGGAAATATCAAAGCTGCTATTGAATGGGCAACAGCGATTACCGAAGAAAATCAAAATGATTCTTTAGCAGCGAAAGCCGGATTCTGGGCTGGAAAATGGTTACAACAGCAAGGAGAAATCACAGCAGCAGAGAACAGATTTCAGAAAACGTTAGCGCAATATCCAGAATCTTATTATGCTTGGCGTTCTGCGGTCTATTTAGGCTTACCGGTCGGAAATTTTGAAACGATTCGCGAGCAAATTCCGAAAGTCGTAAAACCCACCTCTCGTCCTTCACTTCCCGCCGGATCAGAGTTACTCAAAGAACTCCATCAACTCGGACAAGATGAGGCAGCATGGACTCTCTGGCAAACGGAAACGAGCAATTCATCTTCTCTATCTGTGGAAGAACAATTTACTGATGGCGTTTTAAGGCTCACACAAGAGAAATACCTCAAAGGAATTGGTCAAATTTCATCGCTACAATATCGAGAGCAACCGGATGAAATTTCCCGTTGGCGCAGTTTACGGGAAACATCTATGTATTGGCAGGCTTTATTTCCTTTCCCTTATCACAAAAACATTCTCAAATGGTCTCAGGAACGAGCGTTAAATCCTCTCTTAACCATTAGTTTGATTCGTCAAGAATCCCGTTTTGAAAAAGATATTGGTTCGGTTGCAGGGGCAAAAGGGTTAATGCAAATTATGCCGAGTACGGGAGAATGGGTTGCCAGTAAAGTTAATCTCAAAAACTATTCTTTAGTTGATCCTGAAGATAATATCAAGTTAGGAACATGGTATTTAGATTACACCCATGACCGCTATGATAATCATTCCATGTTAGCGGTGGCAAGTTATAACGCCGGACCGGGGAATGTCGCAAAGTGGGTTAAGCGTTACGGGCTAACAGATCCAGACGAATTTGTGCAAAATATTCCCTTTCCTGAAACAAAAGGGTATGTAGAAGCCGTCTTTGGGAATTACTGGAATTATTTACGACTCTATAATCCTGAGGTTCAATCTTTATTAGAATCACCGTCAAGTTAACACTTTTTAAACGACGATAATGTAATCGTTTTTGTTACAGCATACTTCGATTCATATGACGATGACTAACCTTTACGAAACCGATTTTTTTGCATGGACTCAGATTCAAGCAAGAGCTTTACATGAACATAATATGGAGGCACTTGATTGGGAACATCTCAAAGAGGAGATAGAGGACTTGGGAAATGAGAAACTGAACGCTGTGAAGAGCTTCTTGAAACGGTTGATAGAACACAAATTAAAACTGGATTATTCTCAAGATATTTATCCTCGTAATCATTGGCTCAAAGAAGTGGATAATTTTCAAGATGAAATTGAAGATAGATTAACTCAGACTCTTTTAAATAAGCTCGATCTTCCTAAACAATATGAAAGAGCAAGACGAGTTGTTTTGCGAGAATATCAATTAGATATCCCAAAAAAATGTCCCTATACTTTTGATGAATTAATGACTAGATATCCATTAAATAATGATGAGGCTGGGGGTTAAGCCCGATACTCTTGTAGCCAAACAATGAAAGCGGTTCCACAAGTCGGGTTTTCAAGGGGAACAGCCGGAGAGATTAATTCAATTTCACCCTGCATTTGTTCCACATAATCCCGCGCAATGGCTAACCCTAACCCTGTTCCGGGAATGTCTCCCTCTGACTGCACTCCACGATAATGGCGGTCAAAGATTTTCGGTTGATCGTCTGGCGGAATACCAGCACCATTATCCCGAATTATAATTCCTTGTTGGTTAGGTTTGTCGTTGTCAATCAAAACTTCGATGGTTCCCTTTTGAGGGGTGTATTTGATCGCATTATCCAGTAAGTTAGTTAGCACTTCTTGTAAGGCTTTGCGGTTAGCTTGAATTGGTGCGAAGTGGTTGGGAAGATCTGTGATTAATTCAATATGGTGATCTTGCGCGATCGCGCTCATAGAATCAACAATGGGCATTAATACTTCTGTTAAAGAGAATGTTTCTAAGGTTAAAGTCGGACTCGGCGGTAAAGATTTGACACTCGCATCAGTCGCTGGCAACCGTTGCGTTTCAGTTTCAATGGTTACATCTTCTTCCGTCACGGTTCCCATTTGATCCAAATAATCCCCCATCTCTTGCAGCAGTTGTTGGAGGCGTTCACTTTCTCGCATCACATTTTCCGCGAGGGAACGTTTTTTGTGATCATCTTCTGGTTGGAATCGTTTCAGAAGGAGTTTGCCAAAAGTCCGCAGAGCCATCAAAGGATTTCGTAATTGGTGCAGAATATCATCAAGGTGATCTCGTTGTCGTTCTTGTTGCCATTGTTGCTCACGGAGTTTGTGCTGGCAGAGTCCATGACGTTGATCCAAAACGCAGGCAAGCGCGATCGTTGTTGCTGTCCGTTGAATTTGGGTAAACTCCCACTGACTCCATTGGGCTTGTTGCCGGGCAATCACTAATAAGCCCATCATCACATTTTCATGGAGTAAAGGAAAGACAATTTGATGTTGATTATTTTGGTTAACTACATCAGGGATCAGATCGGCTTGCGCTGTGGTTAACTGTGGTGTAACCTCGGGGGAGGAAGCACTTGCTGGCAATTCAAAAGGAGTATTTTCTAATAATGAATCATCAGATGTAACAATTGTTCCTTCTTCCACTTTCTCTTCCCAGCGGTTGCTATCTTCGGGATAGACCACAATGGGAATTAGTTGTCGAGTTCCAGAGGCAAGTTCTTTCGTTAAGTAAACCGCACCGCGATCTGCATTCAAACCTTCTTGTAAATTACTCACTTGCGAACGGCAAAGTGCGGTAAATTCAGAGCTAGCGGGGAATAAAAGTCGGTTCACCATTGGGGGAAACAGTCCACTTCAGGGCAACGTTGATCCCGTTCTCAAAAACGGTACTACTCCCTATTCTAGTGCTTACTATATCTGGATCGGCTTCTGAAGAAAGTCTGAGTCCAACCTTTAAAATAATTAACTCACCTGCAGAAAACAAAATCAATCGTGCGTTTTGACGTTATTACTCTATTCCCTGATTTCTTTCACTCTCCCCTTCATTCTGGGATAGTTGGGAGAGCCTTACAAAAACAAATTGCTGAAGTAAATTTTATCAACCCTCGTGATTTTGCCTTAGATAAGCATCGTCGGGTGGATGATGAACCCTATGGGGGAGGGGTAGGAATGTTATTAAAACCGGAACCCATTTTTGCTGCGGTGGAATCTCTTCCTCAACTTCCCAAACAAGAAGTGATTTTAATGACTCCGCAGGGAGAACCGATGAATCAGCCGTTGTTGCGAGAACTGGCGACTGATTTTGAACAACTGGTGTTGATTTGTGGTCACTATGAAGGCGTTGATGAACGCATCCGTGAGAATTTAGTCACTCGTGAAGTGTCCTTAGGAGATTTTATTCTTACTTGTGGAGAAATTCCAGCATTAGCATTAA
>JAVLCL010000131.1:0-7958 GCA_031580825.1 Halothece sp. Uz-M2-17 | reverse complement strand
GGTAGTGCGATGTCTCTGCGTAATTCCGACTTGATTGCGCAGCGTCGTCAGCAACAAAAACCAGACCAACCGATTCAAATTGTCTGCACGCGATCGGGTAATATTGCCACGGATATCCGCTTTTTCCGACAAAATATTCCCCGTTGGCTCTTAACCAGTCAAAAAGGGGCGAAATCATGGCAAAGCAAGCCTAGCGATTTGTTTCAGCAAATTATCACCCCTGAAACAGGTGATAGTGAAATTAACTGGCAAGATGCCCTCAAAATGTTAAGTGAAAAAGGAATCGAAAACTTAGCCATTTTAGGGGGAGGGGAACTGGTTGCTGCTCTATTTGCTGAAGAACTCCTTGATGAATTATGGTTAACAGTTTGTCCTGTTTTATTAGGTGGAAAAACAGCACCGACTCCTATTGAAGGCATGGGATTAAAGGCAGAAAACGCTCAAAATTTGAAATTGATTTCTGTGGAAACTATTGATCAAGAAGTATTTTTACACTACCGTCGGTTCAATACTCTTAAACAGTAACCTGTCATCAGTTACCATTGACCGACACTTTTTTTAAGCGTAGGTTGTTGAAGGGACTTTTGAACAGCAGAAAGAAGTGTTAGACTCACCAGAAAGCCTTTCCGGACAAGATGTTTGATTAGCTTGATCGCCTTTCTTAGCGCAAGGGCTGCCCCCTATATTGTTGATTACTGGAACTGCTGTCCCAAAGAATTAAAATTTAGAAAGCACCCCGCGCTATCCGAAAATTGCTATATCCTCAATCTTGCTCCGATTGGGTAGAAGATCAAAATATATCAATTCCTTATGCAAACTATTGATTATCTTCGCATTAGTTTAATTGATCGCTGCAACTTTCGCTGTCAGTATTGTATGCCCAGCGAAGACGAACTGACTTATCTACTGCAAGAAAATCTCCTGACAAAAGAAGAAATTTTGACTCTTTTAAAAGAAGTCTTTATTCCTTTGGGTTTTAATAAATTTCGCTTGACCGGAGGCGAACCGCTTTTACGTCCTGATCTTGTAGAAATTGTAGAAGCCATTACTGCCCTTCCTCAAACCCAAGACCTTGCCCTGAGTACCAATGCCTTTCTCTTAGAAAAGTTAGCACAGCCCCTTTATGAGGCAGGATTACGACGGATTAATATTAGTTTAGACTCTCTCAACCCAAATAATTTTGATAGTATTATTGGCAATAATGGACGCAGTCGTTGGCAACAAACTTGGAATGGAATTTTAGCAGCCCATGCTGTTGGTTTTAATCCCTTAAAACTGAATGTTGTCGTCATTCCAGACGTGAATGATCAAGAAGTTTTAGATTTAGCTGCATTAACGATTGATCGCAATTGGCACGTCCGTTTTATAGAATTTATGCCCATTGGAAACTCAGACTGGTTCAGCGATCGCGCTTGGATTCCTTCGGAGGAATTACGTCAACAAATTCGTCAAAAATGGGGTTTAGAAGCCTCACAAGTGCAAGGCAATGGTCCGGCTGACGTTTTTCAAATTCCTGAGGCAAAAGGAACTTTGGGCTTTATCTCGCAAATGTCAGAATGTTTCTGCGATCGCTGCAATCGAATGCGTTTATCTGCTGACGGCTGGCTGCGCCCTTGTTTACTGAATGAAACCGGACAAATCGATCTTAAAACCCCCTTGCGTCAGTCTCCTGACTTTAGGCAAATGCGAGAACAAGTGGGACAACTGATTGCACTTAAACCAGACATTAACTTTAAAGAACGGGAAAACGGGACACTCACAGGAACTTATAGCCGTACGATGTCCCAAATTGGCGGTTAAGTTATCAATAATTAAAACTTGTTGCAACTAACCCTATTAACAACTATGATTGTCAATATATAGCATTTATTGCCAAGAAAACTATGGTCAGGCAACCCTATACCTCATCCTCACTGAAAGCAGAACTCAACTCTCGCGGTTGGCGACTCACCCCCCAACGAGAAACGATTCTTCATGTCTTTCAAAACCTCCCTCGCGGACATCATCTCAGTGCAGAAGAACTCTTCCATCTCCTGCAAAAACGAGGGGAAGAAATCAGTTTATCGACCATTTATCGTAGCGTAAAACTCATGACCCGCATGGGAATTCTGCGAGAATTAGAGTTAGCTGAGGGGCACAAACATTATGAACTGAACCGTCCCCATCCCCATCACCATCACCATATTGTTTGCATTCAATGTAATCGCACCATTGAATTCAATAACGACTCAATTCTCAAACAAAGCCTCAAGCAAGCAGAAAAAGAAGGCTTACAACTGATCGATTGTCAGTTAACCATTATGACCATTTGTCCCGAAGCCATTCGCATGGGATGGCCCTCAGCATTACCGAGTAACTGGGTTTGTACTCGTGCTATTTCTGAAAGTCATTCGGAAGAAGGAATTGACGAAATTGAGCAAGAACTTGCCGAAAGCGAATCTTCTGAAGAAGAAAATTAGTCATTGGTTCTTGGTTCTTGGTTCTTTGGTAACTGGTCACTGATTACAACCAAGATGAACGTTTTCAGCAAACCCTACTTGGTAACAGGCGAATCAACGTAAATCATCGGTTCTTCCATCGAGAATTCTAGTCGGTTGTCTTCTAACTGCTTACGAATTTCTTGATTCGCCACTTCCACTAATCGCTTACGAAGGTTTAGGGAACTACTACTGGAACTGAGGAGAAAGAAGCTCACCCGTGCGCGGGTTCTAGGCTGATCTTCCGGTTCAAAAGTGGCAATGCGAATACTTCCTGGTTCAATACCAAGGAGTTTACTCAAACTGTCATTTAAAACTTGATCGACTAAAGCGCGTTCCGTGTCATCTAGTATATTCGGAAAATCTAAATAGAGGAGTGCCATCACTTTGGTTCCCCGAGAAATATTTTCTACATCCATACTTGCCATGAGTGAATTAGGAACAATTAAGAGGGTATTGGTTGCTGCCAGTCGAATTTTGGTGGAGCGAATCCCAATTGACTCTACACGACCGTAAATGTCTTCAGCAGCAGGATTAAAGTTAGCACGGACATATTCTCCAGGAATATAAGGGCGATCTAAGTAAAGCACAATGGTTCCTACAATCTGGGATAAAACTTCTTGAGCAGCAAATGCAACCGCAATCCCGCCAATCCCAACCCCAGTTAAGACACTAACTAAATTCAAATTTTGACTATTGGCAAAGACAATTACGGCAAAAAAGCCAATAATAACATTAGCAACCGTTTCACCAACAATTAGAAAATCATCGACTTCTTTATTTAAACTTTGAATGAGAGTTACTCCATACACTCGAATCAATTGTTTTACGAGTCGGGATAATAACCAAGCTGCACTAATGGTTAACGCCAAATATACGATTAAATGTAAAAATTCATATAATCCGGGATAGTCTTGAAACCAATTAATATTAATCGCAGTAATAATTAAGATACCTGTGCGCACAATTAAATTTCGTAACGGCGCGACCACTTTGTCATAAGGTTGAGCCATTACTTTTGGGGTGAAGCGATCAATCAGCCACTGAAAAAGTGAGGGTAGGAATCGCCCAGCGATGACAGCGACTAACGTAAAGAAAGCAAACCATCCCAGATTTTGGGTAAAGTTAATGAGTTCTCCTTGAAAGTTGTCATCAATCGCAAATATTCTTTGGAAAATTTCTGCAATATCCATGTTTTTATCAATCAAATATTAGAGGGTGACCGGTGAATCGACATAAATCATAGGCTCTGCAAATTCAAATTGTAAGCCTTCAGCTTGTAATTGTTCGGTGATGGATTCATTCGCGATTTCAACTAATCGTTTCCGGATATCAAGAGACTTTTCATTTGCGCCTCGGACAAATAAGTTAATGCGGGCGCGAGTTCCCGTTTGGTCTTCCGGTTCAAACAAGACAATTTGCGTTCCACCCGAATCGAGATTAGAGAGTTCTTGCTGAAACGTCTCTTCGACGACCTTGTAAACCAAAGCATATTCTGATTCGTTCAAAACTTTAGAAAAATCAAGATAAAACAGGATCATGACTTTCATCGCACGAGAAACATTTTCCACATCCATACTGACCATGAGAGAGTTCGGGGCAATTAAAAGAGTATTTTTTGCAGCAAGTCGAATTTTGGTGGAACGAATGCCAATAGACTCCACACGACCATAAATATCCTCATCTCGGGGATTAAAATTAGCACGGATATATTCTCCAGGAACATAGGGTCGATCCAGATAAAGAATAATACTGCCCACAATTTGTGATAGAACTTCTTTTGCTGCAAAGGCAACAGCGATACCGCCAATACTGACCCCAGTTAGAAGACTCATCAGATTGATACTTTGGCTATTGGCAAAGAAAAGAACTGCAAAAAAGCCAATGACAACGTTGGCAACGGTTTCCCCAACAATCAGAAAATCATCCGCTTCCCGATTGAGACGTTGAATGAGTTTTACCCCATACAAGCGGGTTAACTGTCGGACTAAGCGGGATAAAAACCAAGCGAGGCTTATGGTTAGGGGGAGATAGACCACTAAACTTAAAAAATCATGCAAGCCTGGATAAATGCGAAAGAGATTAATATTATGAGCCGTAACCGCAAGGATTCCTGTCCGAATTAGTAAGGGTCGCAACGGGGTGGTAAGACGTTCATAAGGTTCATGCCAAGGAGAAGGCGCAAAACGATGAAAACAGGAACGAAGGAAATAAGGTAACGTCCGTCCGATTAATATGGCAAGTAAGGTTAATAAGACAAACCATCCGAAGCGAGTGCCAAAAATTAATAAGTCGCTTTGCCAATCAGCATCAATGACTAAGGCTTGCTGCAAATTTTCTAGAATATCCATTTTTCATATGATCTAGAGAGTAACCGGTGAATCGACATAAATCGTCGGTTCTGCAAATTCAAACTTTAAACCTTCTTTTTGTAATTGATCACTAATTGACTTATTCGCAATTTCAACTAAGCGTTTCCGAATCATCATGGATTCTTCATTGGATCCCATGACAAACAGGCTGACACGGGCGCGAGTTCTGGGTTTATCTTCCGGTTCAAAGAGGGCAACTTGGGTACTGCCAGGATCAAGTCCAAACAGTTCTTTTTTCACACTTTCTTGAACCACCTTATCGACTAAAGCCCGTTCAGATTCGTCTAGAACATTGTAGAAATCAAGGTAAAACAGTACCATGACCTTGGTTCCCCGAGAGATATTTTCGATATCTTTTGTCACCATGAGAGAGTTGGGAACCACCAGTAAGGTATTGGTTACAGAAATTCGGATTTTAGTCGAACGTAAACCAATGGATTCAATTCGCCCGTAAACGTCTTCTTGGGTGACAACGAAGTTAATGCGGACATATTCACCGGGGAGATAAGGGCGATCTAAATAGATCACAATCGTGGCAAGAATTTGCGAGAGGGCTTCTTGGGCAGCAAACGCGATCGCGATCCCGCCAATCCCTAAACCTGTTAACAGGGCAATTAAATTAAAGTCTTTACTCTGAGCAAAAATTAACACGGCAAGAAAGCCAATGATCACATTCACCGTATTTTCAAAAATCAGAATGAGATCGTTGACCTCTTGGCTGACTCGTTTGAGAAGACTGACTCCGTAAATACGGATCGTTTGTCTTGCTACTCTCGACACTAACCAAGCAGCGCTGACCATTACCGCAAAATCAGCAATGAAATTAATAACGGAGTAAAACCGCTCATAAATGCTCAGAAAGTTGAGGCTAAAATCAATCAGAATTAGGGCTAGAGTTCTGACAAAAGCGTCACGAAAAGGATCACTAAAGTTTTTGTATTCTTTATATTTATCTGCAGGCAGCGATCGCGCTGTGAACCACAGCAAAATGGAAGGAGTAACCCGACTCACTACAATTGCAAGGATAATACAAATTAATAACCCAGCTAAACGAACCCCTAAGATGATTAGAAACTCTTGACTTGGCGGTTCCAATTGGAAGAGTTGGGATATATTCCAACCCTCTGGAAAAAATTGTAAGGGATTAAAAGCAAGCACACTCATCACGCTTTAATACTCATTTAATGTGGACTAAATATTCATCGGAGAATCAACATTAATCGGTTTCTTATCAATTTGGAAACCAATGCCGTAATCTTTCAGGCGTTTACTAATATTCCGTCGGGCTGCATCTAGTAATTGCGTCCGAATTTCCAACGCCATTGATCCTGCACCCAGAATAAAGAATGTGACTTGTGCTTGTACTTGTCCCGATTTACCGTTATTGGGGTTACCTGTATCTCGGAAATTGACTTCCGTTAAGCGGTGGTCAATCCCATAAATATCTTTGGTGCTATCCAGAATAATTTGGCGTACCAGTGCTTTTTCTTGTTCAGGAATACTACGCTCGAAGAAAATATTGAGGAGGGTAATAATTTTCTGCGCTCCCGATAGATTCTCAATGGACATCTGAGTGAGCATACTATTGGGAATGACCACTAATGTTCCTTTCCCAGAGAGACGAATTTTACTGGAACGCCAGCCAATGGCTTCTACTCTGCCGAAAGTACCATCTTGCAAGTGAATATAGTCATCCACCACAAAGGGGCGATCCACATACAGCAGAATCGTCCATAAGACTTGTTCAAGAACTTTTTGCGAGGCAAACGCGATCGCTAAACCGCCGACCCCAATACTGGCAATTAACCCTGTAATACTCAGGCTGTGGGATTCAGCAAAAATAAAGATAACAATGAGAACAATGAGGGCATTCGCAACAAATTTAATGAAGGCTAAGAGTTCACTGTTGACATTATTTCGACTTCTCAGAGCTAAATCGAGGAGATAACCGCCAAAGAACTGATTAAAAAGGGTGAAAGCTAATAAACAAATATTAATCGCGATCGCGCTTCCTAAAAAAAACTCACTAATATATAACCAAGTCGGTTTATTAGGGGTTAATAATAAAACAATATCTCCGAAAGAAAGAAAGAAAGAGAGGGCAATCCATCTTTGATACGGAGCAAAAATTTGCTGATAGGCTTCTCCGAGTTCAGCAGGTAGAAAACGAGAAACCAAAAACCCAAGAATTTTGGGAATAACAAAAATAATGGTAATTAAACTGAGAGCCAGAACCCCTAAAATGACATAAAGCGGGTTAATGGATAAGGGTTCGCCAGAAGTCAGTCGATTGACTTGATCGAATAACTCTAGCATCGACTCAGCTGCTTCAATCGAAGAAGAATCAGATTGTAAGAAACTTCGGAAAATTGGAAGATTGAGATTGGTTGTGCTGAATACAGTAATCATCTACCAGAGTAGTGAGAATAAATAATGAAGTCCAGCACATTCTACAAGACAAACTTTTTTTTTGCATATGTCGATCAGTATAGATCAAAATGCTTAGTTGGATTGTGCCATATTAAAGCCTAATGCTTTTTTCTTCATCGTTTGAAAAATGTTATAAAAGCCATTGGCGCGTGAAGGAGTAAGGCTAACTTTTAATCCCGTTTCTTCAATAAATTCGGGAGAAATTTCTAAAATTTCTTCTGGGGATAAATCATTTAAGCCATCAATTAAAAAGGCAACTAATCCTTTGACTAATTGTGCATCCGAATCTCCCAAATAGTGAACCTTACCATCTTGAAGACTTGCCGTAATATACACTTGAGAGACACAACCCGAAACCTTATTATCTGAATTTTTTGCCTCTTCTGGCATTGGTTCTAGTTTCTTCGCATACCAAAGCAACTGCTGATATTTCTGTTTCGGATCGCTACGACGTTTGAAACGTTGTACAATTTTGTCTAGTTTGGGAGGCAAAGCAGTAGCAGACATCTTTAACTTCTTAAATTTACTCTCATTGCTTTCTTAATCCCTTTTATCATAACAATTTAATCTCCTAGCACTGATGACAGAATTGATTCGGATTGGTATTATTGGCACCGGTTTCGCAGCCCAAAGACGAGCAGAAGCATTTGCAGAAGACGATCGCGCGCAAGTCATTGCA
>JAVLCL010000130.1:0-8045 GCA_031580825.1 Halothece sp. Uz-M2-17 | reverse complement strand
TCCAAACTGCTTTTGAGAATCAAAGAAGCTTTACCAACGATGTCAGTCATGAGTTACGAACGCCAATCACCATTATTCAAGGGCATCTTGACGTAATGAGTGCCGATCCCAAGGAACAAGCAGAAACATTGGCTGTGGTCTTCAGCGAATTGGAACGCATGAAACGGCTTGTCAATGACATGATTTTATTGGTCAAAGCAGAGCAAGATAATTTTTTGTATCTGGAAGAAATTAATCTACGGCAGTTTGTACAAGATATCTTTAGTAAGGCAACTATACTTGCTGATCGTAATTGGCAATTAGAGACAACAGCAGAGGGCAGTTTTTGGGGAGATCGCCAGCGCTTAACAGGGGCTTGGATGAACTTGGTTCAAAATGCCATTCAACATACTGATCTCGAAGACACCGTGGAATTAGGATGTGCTGTTTCTAAAAACACCCTACGCTTTTGGGTGCGAGATACAGGAGAAGGGATTGCGAAAGGGGATCAGCAACATATTTTTAACCGTTTTGCGCGGGTGAAGAATTATCCTCGTGCCTCAGAAGGAGTAGGCTTAGGGCTCACCATTGTTGCTGCTATTATGAGAGCTCATGGTGGATACGTGGAATTAAGCAGTGAACTGGGTGTGGGATCAACATTTACCCTAATTTGTCCCCAGAAATACCAGAAAGAGGTTGACCCATGACTCATATCCTAATCATTGAAGATGAGACCCAAATTACGTCTTTTTTAGAAAAGGGATTAAAGGCAAATGGTTTTACAACAACCGTTGCAACTGAGAGTGAAGAAGCGCTCGCGATCGCGCTTGATAGTCAAATTGACCTTGTTTTACTTGACTTATCTCTTCCTGGCGAGGATGGTTTATCACTGCTACAACAACTGCGAGGACAAGGATTTGCTGCTCCGATCATTATTGTTACCGCTCGCGATGATATTCAAGATAAAGTCACTGGGTTTGAATGGGGAGCAGATGATTATGTGACCAAGCCTTTTCGCTTTCAGGAGTTATTAGCCCGCATTCGTGCTCGGTTGAGAGTATCGGTACATCGTCACAATGCTCCAAATGATCAGATTCTCCAAGTTCAGAATCTCACATTAGACCTACGCACCCGTCGCCTTACGGTTAATGATAAGTTAGTAGAACTATCAACGCGAGAATTTATTCTTCTAGAGACCTTTATGCGCCATCCTAATCAGGTGATGAGCCGAGAACAACTAATGGATCAAGTTTGGGGCTACAACTACGTTCCAGGGTCTAATGTGGTTGATGTTTATGTGGGCTACCTTCGTAAAAAGTTGGGCAATGAATGCATTCAAACGGTTCGAGGAATGGGCTACCGCTTAAGGGATGTCATACAAGCATAATTTGCTTTTAAGCGAAAGCCCCATGCCAACTCATACGGTTAACCAAAGTTCAGCTTAAGGAAGAGTGGGCGCGATCGTCACTCATACGCGCTGTCAACCTTGATGGTGCATCGCGTTTTTTAGACATAAGCAACATTGTCAAAAGACAAACTGTCAAATTTCAGGGCGCAATTAGGATGTCAAAGATCTTCCAACTTTGCTGATTAGGTGAGAGCAAGACTACGTTTCGTTAAAGCGGGAACAATTAAATCACTTGCCATCCTTGCCCCTGCTATATTTCTGGCAACGGGTCCCACTTGCAGCCCAGCCCATGCACCCATCATAAATAATTCACAGCCTTGCCAACGCAAATGGGAATCGAGAACAGGTAAACCATTAATGACTTCCATGGGATATCTTTCCCAAATCAGTGAGAGTAAGGGATATTCCTCTACATTCGTTTCATGACCGGTTCCTAGCCAGATGCGGTCCACATTCAGGCGTTGACCATTATTACAATCAACGTGCCAATAATTCCCTTCCCAAACCGCTTGTTTGACTTCACAGTGCGGAGATAGAATCACCTTTCCTTGATGCTGTTGTTGTCGTAACTTGGTCATCACACTGGGAGTCATCGATCCGCCATTTCGTGCTATTTGCAATAACTGAAAGCGTTGATACCAGTCAGTTTCTGCCCAAAATCCCTTGAGATATTTTGGACCCAGCCAACCTGGATCAGCATCGAAGATTTTTTCCTGAAAATCGCGCCTTGCAATTACAATCACAGTTGCTTCCAGTTTTGTCGCACCCAAGGCTAAATGTCCACTGGTTAACCCACCGCCAACAATCAAAATTCTTTCACCACGCAGACTTAAATTTCGTAAATCAATTTGGCTACTGTGGCACAACTGATGACGCAAGTGTAGAGATGACAACTGTTTTGCCCAATGGGGGATGATTGGTTTTCCCGCCCCCACTGCTAAAACCACTCGTCGCGCTATCAGAGTTTCTCCTGTGGATAAGTGCAGTTGAAATTTACGCTGAAGGGGAGCAAGACTTAGTACCCGCGCGGGATATACTGTATTTTGCAACTGCCAGTTTTGAATTAAATTTTCGCAAAAGTCCTGAAATAACTGAGTTCCAGGTAAATCGTAGGGCGGAAAAAATTCATGGCGACGATGTTCGCCAAAGTTGCGAAGGGCTTGCGGGTTGGGATTAGGATGATGGGGAGAGGGTGATCGCAGATGAGAAATTTGAAACGCGCCAAATTGATGATGCCACTGCTGCATCCATCTCCCAGAGGGATCGAAAACTATCACACGACCCCTCATTGACTTTTTCTTCTGTAACAGATGCGTGACAAGGGTTAAGGCTTGGGGTCCCGCGCCAATAATCGCGATATCAATCGAGGTCTTCATTATGACAAAATAGAGCTTTTATATTAAAATGATAATCATTCTCATACAAGATACAACATCAGCTATGTTTTTGCAGCATCGATCGTCATTCCTTCTCGCAAGTCTCCTCGCTTTGGGCTTAGGAAGCTGTGGTCCCACTGCTACTTCTCCTAATGAATCTCCAGAAACGAACAATGAAACAGCAGAAGCAACATCCCAAGAAGAGTTGCAGATTGTAACCACCTTTTTGCCGATGACTCACTTTACCAAAGCCGTGGTACAGAATCGCGCAGAAGTGACGCAACTACTGCCTACCAATACAGGACCTCATGATTATCAAGCCAAACCCACTGATGTCCAAACCATTGCCAATGCAGATGTTTTGGTGAAAAATGGGCTAGAACTCGAAGTCTATTTAGAGGACATGATCGCCAATGCGAATAATCCTGATCTTGTGGTTATTAATACCAGTGAAGGGATTGCAACCATTGCTTATGAAGAGGACGGTCATGATCATGGAGAAAAAGCCGAGGGTCACGACCACGATCATGATCATGCAGAACACGATCATGGGGAAGAAGCGGAAAGCCACGACCATGAAGAACACGGTCACAGCCACGATCATGGGGAATTTGACCCCCACGTTTGGCTCGATCCCAAACGCGCAATGGAACAAGTGGAAAACATCCGCGACCAACTCATTGCCGTCGATCCAGAAGGAGAACCTATCTACACTGAAAATGCCGATGCTTATCTCGAAGAACTCAAAGCCTTAAATGAAGAGATTTCTGAGAAGCTAAGTCCTCATGCGGGAGAAACCTTTATTACCTTCCATGACTTCGCCAGCTACTTTGCTGAAAGCTACAACTTAGAATCACAATTCCTTGTTGATATCCCAGAAGAAAACCCCTCACCCGAAGAGGTGAAGAGAGTGATCGATACAGTGCAAGCAGAGGGGATTAAAACACTGTTGACGGAACCGCAAGCGGGAGATAATTCTTTTTCTGCTTTAGCCCAAGACCTCAACATCAAGATTAGTGTCTTTGATCCAGTGGCAACCGGAGATGCAGAAGCCGTTCAACCCGAATATTATCTTGAAGTGATGCGCCAAAATGTCAATAACTTAGTCACTGGGTTGGAAGGAAGCCCTCAGTCTCATTTACTTTCCCCTGAAGAGGCTTCCTCACAAGCAGTCGCCTTAAGGTTTTAGGAGTAGGACATGACCGCACCGATCTTAGAAATTGAAGATTTAACGGTGTATCGCGGAAAAACTACTGCTGTAGAACAAGTTTCCTTGACCTTAAATGCAGGAACCGACACGGCAATTATTGGTCCCAATGGCGCAGGGAAAAGTACCTTCATTCAGTCTATTTTGGGGATTTTACCGCGCTACGCAGGAGAAGTCTATATCTTAGGACATCCCCTGACGCGCAAAGGAAAGTTAGATCAACGAGTGCGTCAACAAGTGGCGTATCTTCCCCAAAATTTTGGCTTTGATCGACGGATTCCTATTCAGGTGGAAGAGTTTGTGGGGTTGGGTTGGCATCGTTTGAGCCTCCAATTTCCTTGGTCGCATCAAAAACAATGTCGCCTTGCTGTGGCAGAAGCCTTAAGCCGAGTTGAGGGTCTTCCTCTGCGCCATAAACCGATTAGTGAGCTTTCTGGGGGAGAAACGAAGCGGGTGTTACTCGCTTACTGTTTGGTACGCCCACGACGCTTGTTAATTTTGGATGAAGCCCCCGCAGGCTTAGACATTCGCGGTGAATCCGACTTTTATCAGTTACTTTATCAACTCAAAAAAGAACAGGATTGGGCAATTTTACAAATTTCTCATGATTTGGATATGGTGAGACGACACTGCGATCGCGTAATTTGTTTTAATCGCAATATCTTGTGTCAAGGTTCTCCTGAATCAGCCCTCTCTTCAGAAAATCTCGCTTTAGCTTATGGAGAAGAGTTTGTCCGTTATCAACATTCTTGCAAGGAATAAGCAATGTTTTTAGAAACCGAAATTACCCGTGCTTTGGGGTTATTAGAATTTCCTTTCATGCAACGCGCCTTAATTGGCGGTGTTCTCACGGGGTTAATGGGAGGAATCCTCGGCAGTTTCACGATTTTAAGACAGTTATCCTTCTTCAGTGATGCTTTAGGACACTCGGCACTTTTGGGGATTAGTCTGGGGTTACTGCTGGGGTTGAATCCCTCCCTAATTTTGTTACCCTTTGCGGTCATTTTTGCGTTTGGTATTGCCTATCTCTTGCAACACACGGAACTCTGGACAGATGCCTTACTCAATATTGTCTATTCTTCTTCTTTAGCTGTGGGAATTATTATTCTCAGTTTTGTCGATCAGTACAAAGGAAGCATTGATAGTCTCCTCTTTGGGGATATTCTTGCGGTGGGAGAAGCGGATTTAATGTTGAGCGGTTTCCTCTTACTGTGTTGTATTGCTTTTATTGGTTTAACCTTGCGGACTCAACTGTTACTGACCTTAAATGAACCGCTCGCGATCGCGCGGGGCATTTCCGTTTCCCTTCATCGTACTTTATTTATCGTTCTTCTTTCCCTAGTCGTCGCCGTTTCTATCAAAGCAGTAGGCGTTTTACTCGTGAGTGCATTTGTCGTAATTCCCGCTTGTACAGCACGGTTATTGAGTCGCGGTTTTAGTCATTATGTGTTGTTTTCTGCCAGTTTCGGGGTGTTCTGTGCAGTATTGGGCATTATCCTCTCTGCGCTGTTCGATTTGCCCTCGGGTCCGAGTATTGTCGCCACCCAGTTCGGTGTCTTTTTGAGCGCGATTGCGCTCCGCGCAGCGAATTGAAGATTCGATCGGATTAAGAAGAGCTTAACTTATTCTGATCTGAGGTGTAGAATATAATTAATTGACAAAAATTCTTAATTAAAATGATGAGTGCCGAGCAAAACCCTTTCCCTACGCAACCATTGAGTTTCACGAAAGAAGCACGCTTCAGCCAAGGACAGCATCTACCCATTTGTCAAAATTGGGCTTGGCTGATTGAAACCGGAGTTGTAAAAACTTATACTTGGAATGAGCAAGGCAATACCATTATTTTGGGCTATTGGGGTAAAGGAGAATTAGTCGGTCAAGCCTTATCAGTAGTTTCTCCCTATCAGGTAGAATGTTGCACCCCAGTCAAAGCACAACAAGTTCCCGCAACGCTGTGGTCGAGTTGGGGAGAGTGTTTATCTCAGCGCTGTCAGCAAAGTGAGGAATTATTATTCATTCATCGCTGTGACCCCTTGCAAGAACGGTTACGTTTATTCTTAGTTTGGTTAGCCCACAAATTTGGACAACCCGTCAAAGAAGGCTGGAAAATCTGTTTCAAGTTAACCCATCAAGAACTAGCTGATGCCATTGGTAGTTCCCGTGTGACAGTCACCCGCCTTTTAAGAACGTTAGAACAACAAGGTATTATTAAGCGTTTCGGTCGCAATTGTATTGTAGTCAAAGAATGATTGACTAATTTCTAACAAATACCATAATTAAAACAATCTTTTATTTAGCAAACCAATTTTCCAAATGTAACTGAGAAACTGATTAAGAGTCTGTTAAAATTAAAACGATAATGATTATCATTTTTATAATATATGAGTTCTCCTTCTCTAATTGCAGTAGCAGGACCCTCTGGCAGTGGTAAAACCACTTGGATTAGCCAGTTTTTAAAACAACCCGCTACTCCCACCTATTACCTTTGTCCAGGCTTAGGGAATGCTTCAGTTGATCTCGCTGGTATCAATTATCGCTTTCCTTGGATACAAACGATTCCAGACACAGAAGCGCAAACCATTCTCAGCAGACTCTCGGAAGAAACAGTGGTTTATGTGGAATTAGGGTTTTATTTGGATTTAGCCTCCCCTGTTCTCACTTCCTTTCCTTGTCATCGGGTGGCGGTTGTTCCTCCAGAAACCGAATCATCACAATGGCAAAACTTTGCCGATGAAATCATTACTGGCAATTCCGTTCAATCCTCACGATACGGTGACTCGCCTCAAATTTGGTGTCGCCCCTTAATAGGACAAGTATTTGATCCGCCCAGCTTAGAAACGATTTGGATGGAAATCATCGGGGGCGCTTATGGTCAAGTGCAACGGGCGAAAGGTCTTTTTGAACTTCCTGATGGAACGCTGATCCAGATGGATTTTGTCGATGCGCTTCCCGGTAGCGAGTATCGAGAATTAAATGTTCCTCCGTGGTTGGAAGGGCGACCGAATCGTTTTAGCGGGATCGAGTTGGTGGGCTGGAATTTGGAAGAAAACACCATTAAACAGACTTTACTAGAAAGTTGCTTATCAGATCAGGCGCTGAGCCAGTATCAAAGTTATTATCAGGAGACGGTCGCCTCATGAAATTAGCTGTTATTTCCTGCATTCATGGCAATTATGAAGCCTTAACTGCGGTTTTATCCGATATTGAAGCGCAAAACGCCGATCGCGTTTACTGTTTAGGAGATTTAGTCGGTTATGGTCCTTATCCGAATGAAGTAGTTGAGTTAATTCGCGATTTAGAGATTCCCACCTGTCAAGGCTGTTGGGATGAAGATGTGGTGGAAGGGTTAGATGCTTGTGAATGTAGTTATCCTTCACAAATTGCAGAAAAACGGGGAAAACTTGCCCATGAATGGACAAGTCGGGTTCTCAAGTCAGAGGTGCGGGACTATTTAGCCAATTTACCGATGATTCTCAGAGAAGGCAATCTCTGTTTTGTTCACGGTAGCCCCAACAGCCAACATGAATACCTCTTACCGGATACAGCAGGATTGATTGCCCTAGAACGAGTTTTATCCACAGGCGCGGATACCTTATTTTGTGGACATACCCACATTCCTTATGTTCGGCAGTTAGACAACATGAAGTTATCGGTGCAAGTGCAACAACCTGAAAAAATGAGCAACAGCACCCTTACCACGCCGATGAAACGAATTATCAATGCTGGGTCAGTAGGAGAACCCCGTCACGGAAAACCCGATGCGACCTATGTTCTGTATGATACTGAAACTGAAGAAGTGACGTTGCGGGAAGTTCCTTATAATTACACCAAAACCTGTTTAGCCATTTTAGAACAAGGACTGCCCCCCATTTTTGCTTGGCGGTTAGCGCGAGGTCTGGAGTTTGCAGAAAAAGCCGAAGACCCCACTCATGTTTGTCAAAAGTGAAGGAAGCTGGAACAATGACACAGTGGGCAATTTTAAGCGGGATTGAAGGGAATTTACAGTCTTATGAGGCGGTTCTCGCGGATATTAAGGGTCAAGAGATTCCAGTTACAGCGATCTACATTCTAGGAG
>JAVLCL010000129.1:0-8061 GCA_031580825.1 Halothece sp. Uz-M2-17 | reverse complement strand
TAAATCAAGGACTAATAAAGGTTTCACTCCCCAAACCAACTGCAATTGACGCGCTACATCCACATGAGGAGTGACCGCCAAAATGGGGGTTTGGGGACGAAATTTAGAAACATTTCTGGCTGTTGCTCCGGTTTTGGTCAAAGTCATGATGGCAGCAGCATCCAGTTGGCGAGAAATTTGACTCACTGCACTGGAAATCGCATTCGGAATGGTGTGTGTTGTATCTAAGTCTTCAGAGGGCTTCGGTTTTTCTTGCTCCATGCGATCGGCAATACGAGCCATGGTGGCGACTGCTTCCACGGGATATTTCCCAACGGCGGTTTCATTCGATAGCATGACGGCATCTGTTCCATCTAGAATGGCATTGGCTACGTCAGACACTTCCGCGCGAGTGGGACGGGCATTTGCCACCATACTATCTAGCATCTGAGTTGCAGTAATCACTGGGATCCCAAGACGATTCGCCGTTTGAATGAGTCGTTTTTGTAAAATTGGGACATCTTCGGCGGGTAATTCTACCCCTAAATCCCCCCGTGCTACCATCACCCCATCACAAAGGGATAAAACAGCTTCCATCTGTTCAATGGCTTCGTGTTTTTCAATTTTGGCAATCACTGGCACTGATTTACCCGCACTGGAAATAATTTCCTTAATTTCTAAAACATCTTGCGGGTTACGGACAAAACTTAATGCAACCCAATCCACCCCTTGATCTAAGCCAAACATTAAATCTCGACGATCTTTATCGGTTAAAGCATGGACGGAAAGGTAAACCCCTGGGAAATTGACCCCTTTATTATTAGAGAGTACACCACCGACTACAACACGCCCATGAACTTCTTTTTTTTCCGGATAAACATCTTCGACCTTCATCTCGACACGACCATCATCGAGTAGAATGGTTGCGCCGGGAGGAACTTCGTCAGCTAATAAGTCGTAACTGACATAACTCTTTTCTTGAGTTCCTGTCATGGGATGACTGGTCAAAATAAATGGATCGCCTTTTTTAAGGGTGATCGAACCATTTTCAAATGTTCCAAGACGAATTTTGGGTCCTTGTAAGTCTTGTAAAATAGCGACGGGTTGATTCAGTTCAAAAGCAGTTTGGCGAATGAGGCGGATACTGCTTTGATGATCTTCTTGCGTCCCATGAGAAAAATTGAGTCGGAGTGTTGTTGCCCCTGCTTTAATTAAGTCGCGCAAGACATCGGGTTTCAAGGTTGCTGGACCAACGGTAGCAACAATTTTCGTTCGGCGGGATGAATTTTGTAGTTCCATAGATGTCCTTAACAAGCGGAGATAACTTAAAAGTGGGTAAGTTTACAGTCTTTGCTTTTCCCGAGAACAATCCCGTAACGAGCAAGGGAGACTCTCAACAATCAAAGCCAATGTAGCCAACAATCATACAATAAATCAATCGTAAAAATAATCCCTTTATCTCAGAGGTGGGTTAATTCTTTAACCGCTTCCCATTCGGAATGGGTTAAGGGTTGAGTGACTAATTTCATCTGGAAACAGCTTTGGGCTGCTGCTTTGAGATGAGTAATCACTTCTTCCTGAGTCACATTTAAGGCGGGAAAACGAGGAGATTGATTAAAGACTTCCTTAAATAACTTAGAATCAGGTTCTAGCTGGATTGAGCCATGTTGTAATATTGTGTCTCCCCGTTTGAGTTGAGCACTACCAATGAGTTTTTCTCCCTCACTCGTGACGAGATCGGCTCCGGTTGCCATTGCAAAACAGTTGGCAACTTGATGATAGCCTCGTCCTTGATTGCCATAGAACAGAGGAACCCCGAGATTTTCCCAACCTGTAATTAAAAACTGACAAATTGCTTCGTAAATGGCAAGGCGTTTTCCTGAAAGTCCTGATAAGATAACCGCGTAGGTTAAATCCCCTTGGTGTAAAACGGCTCTTCCTCCTGTGGGGCGACGGACAAGATCGAGTCTCTTCTGTGCTGCTAGTTCCTGCCATTGTTCTGGGAATCGCTTTTGATGATAGCCGAGGGAAATGGCGACAGGATCCCAAGTATAAAAACGTAAAGTAGGCGGATGCTCTTTAGTTTGACATTGTTGGAACAACCACCGATCAATTGCCATTTGTATCTCCCCTGATGCTGATATCAAAGGGAGATATCGCCAAACGTTACTGGTTTCCAAATTCTGCTTGTAGGGTTTCGTCGTTGTCATCCGCGATCGAAGCAACCAAAGTAACGGCGCGAGAAATTTCCACGGGGGATAAATCGGCAACGGTACGATGGGTTAATACAACCACTTGTTGATTATAAAGGGCAAAAGCGGTTTCATAGGTTTCAGACCAGTTCATTTCTAGTAACTTTCGCATCAACCTAGCTTCATCATTAACCGGCAGTTTTAGCACTGATGACCAGACGGCGAGGGTATCTTCATCACTTTCTCCGGTCAGTTGTACAAAAACTTCTACACTACCATACTGAAATTTCCAAAGATAACCACCGTCGCGGTGGCTGACCATTGCTGTATCATTTTGGTCAAGACTGGAAATGACGGTTTCAATTACTTCGACGTGAGTAGCACTTGTTTCTTCATTTAGTAAATCTTCTGTTTCTTCGGCAGTGAGTAATTCTTCTTTTCCGGTAGGATTTTCGCTGCTCATAGAGTTTCTGTCCTTTAGCGATCAATAGTTCAGTTTTCCTCAATTACCTTTGATTTTACAGTAATCGATCTTCTTCTTTTCATAAATTCAGGAAACAAACTTTAAAAAAACCTAATAGTTGACAGGAATTAGTAAACTGTCTTAGGTTAGAGTTTAGCTCGTTTAACCTTTTTTTGCTCCTATGCTAGAACCGGACTTTCAAACTCATCCTCCGACAATTCTAGTGGTTGAAGATGAGAAAACGTTACGTCTCATTTCTAAACGAGCATTGATGCGAGAAGGATATACCGTACGAGAAGCAAGTAATGGGGAAGAAGCTCTTGGGTTAGTCAGCGAAAATCTACCCGATCTGATTTTATTAGATGCCATGATGCCGGAAATGGATGGGTTTACCTGTTGTCGAGAACTACAGGAAAGATTAGGAAAAAACTGTCCACCGATTTTGATGGTAACTGTTTTAGATGATGAAGAGTCGGTTAATCTGGCGTTTGCGGTGGGAGCAACAGAATATATTACGAAACCGATTAATTGGGCTGTTTTACGAAAACGTATCTATCGACTTTTAAAAACCCGTTGGGCGTTGCAGGAATTAGAACATCGTTATGAAGAGGCATATCAATTAAGTCTGGAGTTAGAAAAAGCAAATCAGAAACTGGCATATTTGGCGCGAGTGGATGGTTTAACCCAACTGGCAAATCGCAGAACATTTAATGAGCAGTTTGAGCAAGAATGGAATCGATCGCGCCGTGATTCTTCTCCCATGAGTTTAATTTTATGCGATGTGGATTATTTTAAAAAATACAACGATTATTATGGACACCAAGCTGGAGACAGTTGCTTACAGGAAATTGCTGCAATTCTCCAAGGTAATTGCAAACGGGCGAGTGATTTAGTTGCTCGTTATGGGGGAGAAGAATTTGCGATTATTTTAGGGGGAATCAATCTCGAATCAGCAACTTATGTCGCGGAAAACATTCATCATCAGGTGCAAAAAACAGCGATTCCTCATCTAGCGAATCCTAATAGCAATATAGTCACTTTGAGTTTAGGGGTCGCCAGTTTGATTCCTGATCAAAACCATCGAAAAAGCGATTTAGTAAAAGCAGCAGATTCGGCTTTATATGAAGCGAAAACGTTGGGGCGCGATCGCGTTGTGGTTTCCAATGCGTTTTCTGTTTAAGTGTATCCTGATTCCAACAACTCGTTAAAATTAGAATCATAAGATACTCCCTCGACTCCCACATCTGACATGAAACGTTCTTGGAATGCTGTTTTACTCAGTTTAAGTCTCACCTTTGTGCCTACCATTGCTTGGAGTGAAGCTAGCGAAAATGCTTCTGAAGCAGAGAAACCATCAGTGACAGTTATCGAAGAAAAACTGGAAGAACTACTTCCTGATCTAACCCAAGAAGAATATGCTTATCTTGCCACATTAATGGAGGCTGATCAACATTATCAAGCTGGAAAAAAAGAGGAGGCGATCGCGCTTTATCAAAAGGCAAAACCTGATTTCTCTTCCCAAACCAGTAACTCAACTCGCAAGCCTTACACAGATCTTGCTGATCTTCCTCCTGATGGAAAAGTGTATTGGGGATATGGCGAGGCAGAATTTAATCCCAAACTGCAAAGCAAAACTCTCGCCCCCTTAGAATTGCTCGTTGAAAAACATCCCAGTTTTATTCCCGGTCATCTCCGTTATGCCGAGGCGTTAGTTTATTTTGACCAAACCGAAGCAGCAATTGAGCATCTCGAAAGTGCCGTTTCCCGTTATCCGCGAGAATTAACCTTAGTTGAAGCTATCCTTCCTCTCTATGAAGAAAATGAACAATGGTTAAACGCTTCTCTCACCGCTCGTCAATTTGCTTTACTCAATACCGAACATTCTCAAGCAGAATATTACAGCACTCTTGCTGATCAACATTTAGAAACCTACGAAAGAAAGTTAAGAATCAGTTTACGGGAAAATGCCTTTGCCAGTATCGTTACAGGGGCTTTAGGCTTTGCTTTAACGGGGAGTTTAGCCGGTCCCCTTTCGGCGATTGAAACCACTGCTTTGCTGTTACAAGGAGAGTCAGTAGTTGGAAATCGCATCTCTAACCGTCTTGAAGACAATCTTCCCTTACTGGAAGATGAAGAAGTGCAAGCATATGTCACTAATATTGGACAAACTGTCACTCAATATGCTGGACGAGATAGCTTTGACTATGAATTTCATATCATCATGGATGAAAACTTAAATGCGTTTGCTCTGCCCGGAGGCAAGGTTTTTATTAATGCTGGTGCGATTTTAAAAACAAAATCAGAAGCAGAATTAGCAGGATTAATTGCTCATGAAATTTCTCATGCTGTACTGTCTCATGGCTTTCAGTTGGTAACCGAAGGTAATGTCTTAGCCAATGTCAGTCAGTTTATTCCTTATGGGGGAACCGCAGCCAATTTAATTGTTCTCAATTATAGTCGGGTTATGGAGCGACAAGCAGATGCGTTAGGGACTCGACTTTTAGCCAGTAGCAAGTATGCAGCGGATGGGGTTTATAACTTAATGGTAACCTTGGAAGAAGAAAATCAAGCGCGATCGCGCCCCCCAGTTTGGTTATCCACTCACCCCAATACAGAAGAAAGAGTCAAAAATCTCGAAGCCGAAATTTTGGAAAACGGTTATGATCGCTATCGGTATGAAGGCATCAGTCGCCATTTACAAATGCAAGAAAAAACCGCAAGACTCTTAGCTGAATATCAAGCCCAAGAAGGTGATGAAGACTCAGAAGATTAATCCGTTTTTCCAATTCCAACAAGAAACAATAACCGCTTGGCTATTTTTAACGCCCGCTTTAATTTTACTTGCCATTTTTGTTTTTTATCCCATTAGCTATCTGTTGTATTTAAGTTTTACGACAGGAAGTTTTACAGTGGAAGGAATGCAATGGATTGGGTTAAGAAACTATCTCCGTTTATTCGTTAATCCGGATTTTTGGCAAGTTATTGGTAATACGGTTTATTTTACTATTGCAACTGTGATTCCCAGTTTAATTTTCCCCTTAATCATTGCAGTCTTACTCAATCAATCCGTTGCTTGGCGAGGCTTATTAAGAACAGCTTATTTCCTTCCTTCAATTACCTCTTTGGTGGCTGTTGGTTTAGGCTTTCGTTGGTTATTTCAAAATCAGGGTCCCGTGAATGAATTATTAATAACACTGGGATTGAATCCAGTTCCTTGGTTAAATAGTACCGTCTGGGCGATGCCAGTTTTAATTCTCCTCAGCACTTGGCAACAAATTGGGTTTAATATGGTCGTTTTTTTAGCCGGATTACAAGCGATTCCGCAAATGCGATATGAAGCAGCAGAGTTAGATGGGGCTGACAGTTTTGCTAAGTTTTGGTATGTCACCTTACCGGGTTTACGTCCAACATTAGTTTTTACAACGATCACCACATTAATCTTCACGCTACGTAGTTTTGAACAAGTTTATGTTGTCACAGGGGGCGGTCCCCTTAATTCAACGAACCTTTTAGTTTATTATATTTATCAAGAAGCCTTTGCTCGCTTTGATTTTGGTTATGCAGCAGCAGCAGCAACGGTTTTATTAATGGTGACGTTATTGTTAGTTTATATCCAACTTCGTAGTTGGGAGGAAGAGAATTAATTATTTAATGATAGAAGCAGAAGAGTTAATTGAAATTGGAACGATTGTTTCTGCCCACGGGATTAAAGGAGAAGTTAAAGTTTATACGGATTCTGATTTTCCGGAACGGTTTGAGCAACCCGGAAAACGTTTATTGAAACGTCCCAATGAAACAACATTTGATTGGATAACAATTCAGCGAGGCTATTACTTACCCGGAAAAAAACTTTATGTTGTCAAGTTTGAAGAGATTACAGATCGCAATCAAGCAGAAGCCTTAAAAAAGAGTAAGTTATTTGTAGAAAAGCGCGATCGACCCCAGTTAGAAGAAAATGAATATCATGTGGATGACTTAATTGGTTTAGTCGTCATTGATCAAGAAACCAAGGAAACGATCGGTCAAGTGGTTGATATTTATCCAGCAGGAAATGATTTATTAGTAGTTGATTTAGAAGCAGCATTTCTTGCCCAACATTTTCCAGAACAAGCTCAGAAGAAAAGTAAGGTTTTAATTCCATTTGTCACCGATATTGTTCCAGTTGTTGAGATTTCTCAAGGACAATTAGAAGTTATCCTTCCTGCTGGTTTATTAGATTTATCACTCTAATGGTGATGCCAAGGCATTGTGACGAGGGGCGTTAACGTCCAAATCAATTCTCTTCCTAAATTTAGGAGGGGAGGAGCAATCACTTCTTTTTCGTTAATTAAGGCTTCGATTCGTTCTTCCAGACGACTTTTGTTAGCCGTACAACTGAGTGCAGCACAGCCGACTTCTGGATATTGAACGGTAAACTTGGCAACCGTCACCAGAGATTCAGCGAGTAGAAGCGGATCAACCGTTTGCGCTGCTTTCCAGTCAGCACGAAGTTCTCGTAATAAGAGCAAGTCTTCCCAAAGTTCTCGGCTATTGGGTAACCAAATGGTGATCCGATATAACCAACCCAACCAGAAAAACCAAAAGGTATCGCGATAGTAGAGATGGGCTTGTTCGTGAGCAATCACTGCTTCTAATTGTGAAGGGTCAAGAATAGAAAGTAATCCTTGGCTGACAACCAGTTGCGATTGCCACCAGCCAATTTGCGCGCTATAAGGAATTTTTGTCGGAAGAAGATAAGCCGGATAACCAGCAATGGTGGTTTTAGTTTTTTCCAGAAGGGGTGAATGTGATGTCTCTTCTAACTGACGAAGACTTTGGGTTCCCGTGTAAAATTGCCAAATTAAAAGCGCGATCGCGCACCCGATAAATAATACAGCTAACCCATAACTAAAATGACCATTTCCCAGTCCTAACATTTTGCCATGGGTTCCCATCGCAACAACTGCCATTGCTGTCATCAGCAGTAAGAGAGGGGGAAAGAGAAAATAAAAGAGGGTACTGTGCCAGCGTTGGGTATCATTGGGGTCATGGGGAGACCATAGCCAACGGATGATGACCGCCCCCAACAGCGCGATTAAAATCATTACTGTGTGCATCAGTCTTGTTCCTCCCGTTGTTGACGAATCGATCTTAAACGCAGCGCGATCGCGTCAAGTTGTTCTAAACTATCCGTATCAAGACGATCTGCGAAAGAGGCAACCACATCAGGATTACTCACCGCTAAAAACTGATTTAATTGCTCATACGCCTTAAGAGCTTGTGCTTCTTCCCGAGATAATTTTGCTTCCCAGTAAAAAACCCGTCTTTGCTTATGACACTTAAGCCAACCTTTCTGCGTCAAGCGTTGTAACACCGTCGTTACGGAAGTATAAGCCAGTTCTCGGTCAGGATCGCTTAAAATTCGTTCATGAATCGCTTTGACACTGG
>JAVLCL010000128.1:0-8107 GCA_031580825.1 Halothece sp. Uz-M2-17 | reverse complement strand
CCTCCCCCCACTTTTTTAACCAGAGGATTCTGTTTGGGATCGGCATATCGAGCAAGGGTTTCTAGATCAAGTGTTGGCGCAACCGGAATGATAAACTGAGCATTAGGGCGTTTGGTTTGCAAAGCCTGCGCGATCGTGATTGTTAGAGGAACGCCTTGCATCAATTTTGCCCGTTTGGATCCCGGCAAAAGACCAATCAGTTCAGTTCCAGTTTCGAGGTTTAAGCCAGTTAATTTTGTGTTGAGAGCAATTTGCGAATCTGCCATGATGTCACCGACGGTAGTAAATTTGTAGCGATGAGCTTGAGGAGCTTTCGAGATTAAGTCGGCGTTCATCACTGCAAAGTGATCCACCCAGGAATGCCAGCGTGTCTCCCACTCTGCGTAGATGACGACGGGATATCCCAGTCGCTTGCCAATAACAACTGGGAAAAACTGGTCTCCCCCCAAGAATAAGACGATTCCTTGCTTAAACCAGTTCCAGTGCTCAGCAGTTTTTCCCCATAATAAAAAAGGAAAAAATGCATCCGGACTTTGAACCCGTGTCACACCTGGAATAGCTTTTGCCACTTCTACCTCATGTCCTGTGGCGTGAGGACAAGGAGATAGAATCACAGAAATTCTAATTCCTAGTTCTGGAGACGATTGAGATCGTAATGCTGCAACGACAGGGCGTACCCAAGTCGAAAGTTCTCCTGGTCCGTTACTGAGAATCAGGATATCAACAGCATTAGCAAGGGACATAAAATGAATGAACTTCTACATACAACCTAACTTAAAGACTCGGCGATTGCCCAAGAAAAAATTAAACTTTAAAAACTTTCTCAACTTAAGAGGGTAGGGTTATTCATCATCTAATTGCGAACGTTTGACTTGCTGCCAAAGGGATTCGACCTCTGCTTGTAAATGCAGAAACTTAGCTTGTTGATCCGCTTGCATCAGAGATTGTTTAATTTTTCCAACATGGGCGTTCTGTGGAGATTTACTCTCAGAACCAGTTGGAGCATCAGACATTAGCGCATTAGACATAGTCATTAGCCTTAAGCACTCAAAAAGTAAACTGTATCTTTCCAAACCCGTAATATAACCGAAATAAAAATTAATTTCTTTAAGATTGTGGCAATTTTAAAATTGGCTCTTATCTGTTGTCACAAAAAGCTCTGACTTTTGATCAATTTCAGGAAAGCAAATAAAATCATATCAAATTGATCAATGTTTGCTACAAAGAATCGAGGTGAGGGGAAGAGACCAATTCTGTGTTATCTATGTGTACTATGAATTAATCAATTTCATATAAAGACATTTTCTATTCATTAGTTGTGATATGGATTATTCCTATGTACTCCCTGCAGGCTTTTTTCAACAATCTGCCATCACGGTCGCCCAACAACTACTGGGCAAACACTTAGTTCGACAATATCCAGATCACTCAATAAGCAGCCTTCTCATTCAAGAAGTCGAAGCCTATGATGGTGTCAAAGACTTAGCGAACCATGCTGCAAAAGGAAAACGTACCCCTCGTAATGAAATTATGTTTGCCCTTGGAGGCTACTTTTATCTCTATTGGTGCTATGGTATTCATTTGATGCTTAATGTCGTCTGTGATCAAATTGACTATCCTGCTGCCGTTTTGATTCGAGGGGCTGGTAAAATAAATGGTCCAGGAAAACTGACAAAATTTTTGCAATTAGAGAAAAGCCTTAACGGGAAGCCCCCACTTCCTGAACATGGACTGTGGTTTGTGGATGGTGGCGCTGAAATTTCATCATCAGATATTATTACGACTCCCCGCATCGGGATTAGTAAAAATGCTGGCGAGTGGCGCGATCAACCCTTACGCTTTTTATTGAAGACTTAAATGTTTTTGAGAAAGGGTTGATCATTCACTAAAATTAAAGGTGATTTTGGCAAGTTTGATCACTAACCATCAAGCAAAATTTCTGACTGGAACTTCACTGGTGTGAACAATAAGCATTGGGCGTGCTAAACGATTGAGTAAACCTGAAGCAACACTACCATATAAAAATTGTTCCAACCCAGCTTTTGCCTGACTCGTCATCGCAATTAAGTCAGCATTACTTTTCTCGGCGACAGCAACAATACTGTCAATGGGACGACCATAAAGAAGATTGACTTCTACTTCATACCCGTGTTCTTGGAACTGATTGCGCCAATTCAAAAGATAGTTTTTCGCTTCTTTAATGCGGTCTAACTCTTGATGTTTCCCCAATTGACTTAATAAGTGTTCGGGTACAATCTCTTCTTTGATTTCTTTATCTAAATTGACAAAAGCAGCTTTATGATTCGCGCTTCTAACCACTCGCACTAAAATAATTTTTGCCTCATACATTTGTGCAATATGTTGAACATGAGGCATAATTTGCTCTGCTTCCTTAGAGCCATCTACAGGAACAAGAATGCGATTATTCGTTTTTAAGTCACTCTTAAGATCAGGATTTCCCACTAAAATCGGGCAAGGAGCGCAATTTAAAAGTGCAGCACTGACACTGCCATAAAGTGCTTTCTTGAGACCCGAGCGACCTTGATTGGTAATTGCCAACAGATCCATATCCATTTCATTAATCGCATGGACAATGGCATCAACAGCAACCCCTCGTAACAGTAGAATTTCTGAATTTAAACCTTCTTCTGCAAATTGATCTTGCCAATTTTTAAGGTAGGCTTTTGCTTTATCTAACTTTTGGGGCTTAAAGGTGATTTCTTGCTCTTGATCAAGGTTAACAATTGCGCTACGAGTTGCTGGCTCAATGACTTGGGTAAAAAATACCGTGGCTTCATCATGTTTGGCTAAATTCTTGACATGAGGAATAATTGTTTCTGCAGTTTTGGAACCATCTAGTGGAACAAGGATTTTACGATACATAATACTTCTCAGCTTTTTCAATAGGGTGATGGACCGAATCAAGAAATGATGACTCCAATTTTAAGAGGGTCATCATTTCAATGAATCATTATTCATCTTGGGCAAATCGTGCTTTTTGGCGAGAAGACATAATTGCAGCAATCTTTTCTTCTCGTTTTGCTTCAGCGTCTCGCAGTTCTGCCATTTCCAATTCTTGTAGTTCTTGGGAGAGCCCTTGATTGAGGCTGTAACACATGATCAGCAGTACAAGGGCGAAAGGTAAACCCGTTGTAATAGCAGCTGTTTGTAAAGCCGTTAAGCCACCCCCAAGGAGTAAAACTGCTGCAACCACACCTTCCATAACCGCCCAAAAAACTCGCTGGGTTACAGGAGAATCCAGTTTTCCGCCGGAAGTCAAGTTATCAACAACAAGGGAGCCGGAGTCGGAAGACGTGACAAAGAAAATCGTCACCAGCAAAATTCCGACAATAGAGCTTAATGCAGTTAAGGGGAAATTATCCAACATCACAAACATAGCTGTGGCAACGTTTTCTTGCACCGCGCCCGCAATATCTGCTGCATTCGTTAGCTGAAGATTTAAAGCTGCGCCACCCATTGTGGAAAGCCAGAGAAAAGATAAAAGAGTCGGTGCGATCAAAACACCCATCACAAATTCGCGAATAGTACGACCTTTGGAAACACGGGCGATAAACATTCCGACAAAAGGAGACCAAGAAATCCACCAACCCCAATAAAAGACAGTCCAACTATTTTGCCAAGTGCTTTCTTCTCCCGAGCCAAATGATTCTGTCCAAAAGCTGAGCATCGGGAAGCGAGCTACATAGTTACCAATATTTTGGACAAAGGTATCAAAAATAAAGAGAGTCGGTCCTAAAACCAGAACAAACACCATAAAGGTAGCAGCTAAGTAAAGGTTCCACTCACTGAGACGACGTACCCCTCCATCTAAACCGGCAATCACAGATAGGGTCGCAAAGCTTGTAATAATCGCAATTAAAGTGACCTGAGTAATCACCCCTTCATTAATCGCTGGAATGAGGAAACTTAAACCAGCTGCCACTTGCTGTACCCCTAAACCGAGAGAAGTGGCTAAACCAAACAAGTCCGCGACAACAGCAATAATATCAATGACGTGACCGGGCCATTCATAAATTCTTTCACCAAGGAGGGGGTAAAATACAGAGCGCATCGTGAGTGGGAGTCCTCGGTTAAAGGCAAAGAAGGCAAGCCCCAGTCCGACTAAGGCATAAAGTCCCCACGGGTGCAGTCCCCAGTGATAAAACGTAATCGTCATTGCGGTTTCAGCTGCGTCAGGCGTTCCCGCTTCCGAGCCAAAAATAGGAGGAGGACCAATAAAGTGAAACATGGGTTCGCCCACGCTCCAAAACATTAAACCAATCCCCATCCCTGCGCTGAGGAGCATTGCAAACCAAGCAAAGGTGGAGAATTCAGGCTTTGCATTTTGTCCACCGAGACGGATTCTGCCAAATTTACTGAAGGCAAAAATTAAGACCACGCCAAGAAAGATATTGGCAGCGAGGATATAAAACCAACCACCATAGGTGGCAATACCATTGAGAGTGGCATTAAAAACTGAGGAGGCTTGTTCTTTAAAGGTTAAAGTGAGGATAATGAACAGCAGTACCAAACCCCCAGAGATGGGTGCGACTTGGGGATGAAGATCAAATCCCCATTTTTGGAAGTTTGTATCACCGGGATAACGTTCTGGTTGTTCTTCCAGAAGGTCCTCTTCAAAGTCTGGACGTTTTGAGTGTTTAACCATAAAATATTTTTCGTGAAAAGAATTTTTTTAACAACAGATTCAAGGTTGTGTTCAACTTCTTGCTGAAAGTCGAGAATTGGATTTCATAGATCAGCAAAGCCCGACATTAATAGTGATTCCAAGTCATGTTTGCTGTACAACCATTGGGGTTGTGGGTTGGGAGTTTAAGTTTGTCCCATTACAATTAGTTTGAGTTTGGATTTGGAATCACTATCGAACTTACCATTTCTATTAGTTATAGCGAAAAACTATGTTTAATACCAGTCTCTTCAGTGTTAAGACACGAAAAGAGAACTCAAAAAGGCGAGGAAAAATTCGCCTCGCCACTGTCATCATTCAGCCCAATTTAACTAAAATCGCATTTAATTAAGATTTACTAAACTCTAAGCCATTTTCTTCTGCATATCGCTCCATAAAGCGCATAAAGCGATCCCATTCTTCTTCTGATTTCATATAATGAACCGCTTCGAGTGCTGTGGGTTGTCCATTCACAAATTTACCTTTCACATCTTGGGTAGAAATAACGCCTTCATCATCAATCAGGTACATACCTGTAATTTCCTGAGTGCTTTCTGCATCTAAAACTTTTGGGTTATCAAAGCGAAAGGTTGCAGTTCCGCTACTACCATCGCGAGAACGGGTTAAACGCACATCAGGTATAGTTTCTTCATCAATGCCTCGTGAAAATTGAATAGATGCTGCCATTTTTTTGTTTTAGTTTCCTTTAAAGTAATATCGTACGGAGATGAATGTGGACTCTGAGTGAGCCGTAGGGCAAATAGTTGGGATTGACTCATACTTTGTCAATTTTCAACTAACGGGTGAACGGGAAGGGAACTTGTGCAAACCAAGATTGAATTGGTCAACTCCCTGTGCTCAAAATGACTTTGAGATATCACTAGGGCAGTTTAAAAATGAAGGTCACTTTATCCTCTTTCCCCAAAGCCAGCAAATCTCCTCCGGAGATTTCTTGACGTTCTCCCCTAGGGACTGGAGTATTATTGATATATGTCCCGTTAGAACTCCCTAAATCTTCAATGTAGTATGTTTCGGCTTCGATGTGAATCGTTGCGTGCTGACGAGAAATGATTTCTGCATCTGGAAGACTAGAGAGATCTACATCAGGGGGATTATTATTATTGGGTTTCCCCAGCATAATTTGGGTCTGGTTCTCTGGCAAAGTAATAGATTCACCACTTTGAATATGCAGTAAGTAAGGGGTGGGTTGTTGTAAACTTGTGCTTGGCTCTTCTACAGAAGGATTGGTCTCTTCTGCATTCACATTCGCCTTTTCGCCTTGGGGAGATTCATGATTAGCTTCGTTCATCATTATTAATCACTCATGGGGTTCAACATTAATCATATTTTTACCTAAATTCGACGAGAAGGGGGGAGGATGTCAATCAACTTGAGAGTTCTGCACCAGCTTCTTGATCCAGTAACCACCAGAGTTCTCCTTGAGGTTGAATTAAACGCGCTGGATAGGCTGTGGCATCCCCCTCAGAAGCAAAAATTTCTTTCAGTGCTGGGCGTTTATTCGCTCCTGCGACTAAAAAGATTACCGTTCGTCCTTGATTGAGAAAAGGTGCCGTAAAACTCAAGCGTTGGCTATCGCCTTTATTGCCCACAGTGACTAGACGATCGCGCACCGTTAAGGCTTCCGTATGAGGAAAGAGGGAAGCGGTATGACCATCATCACCTATCCCTAATAAAATAATATCGAGCCTAGGCATTTCTCCGGCTTGGCATTGGAAAAAGGTGATTAGTTCTTGTTCATGTTTTTGGGCATCTGTTTCCGGACTTTCTCCTGTAGTTGGCATGGGGTGAATATTCTCGACAGGAATTGCAACCTGATTAAGCCATGCTTCTCGCGCCATTGTTTGATTACTATCAGGGTGATCCGCAGGAACATAACGTTCATCTCCCCAGAAAATATGAAGTTTTTCCCATGGGAGCTTTTGTTGAGACAATTTTTCGTAAACCGGTTTGGGAGTTCCTCCTCCAGCTAAAGCCAAAGTACAGAACCCCCGTTGCGCGATCGCGCTTTTAATTCGCTCAACAATCACTTGCACGGCACGATCCACTAAACTCTCTTGATTTGGCAAAATTTCCGTGGGCATTTTTAATGATTCAATTCAGCAACAATAAAATGTTACGATGGAATATATGATTTTGACTTCACTAACTAAAGATTGAGCAAAACTTAAGTCAGAGCTTATGCTTTCTTACACTATGATTGGGGGTTACCCGAGCCGTGTCAAATCAACGCGGAACAAGGAATAAGAAAAGCTGACAACTCTGAGTGCTGGTCGGAAATTACACTGTCCTCAATGGCAAGTGCTTGCTCTGAGTGCTGATCAAAAATGGCATAATATTTATAAACGCAATATTTCTTTACAAACTGGGCAGTAAACTGAAAATTCATTCCTGCACCAGCACACTCTCAAGAGTCTGTCGGAGTGCTCAGTGATCTGTCAATTTCCCTATAGCAACGGTAAGGAGAATTAACCCTCTGTGATCGAACGTTTCAAGCAAAACCTGAAAAATGATTTAATTGCGGGTTTGCTAGTCGTTATTCCCCTAGCGACCACCATTTGGCTAACAATTACAATTGCCAATTGGGTGATTAATTTTCTCACCCGCATTCCCAAACAGCTTAACCCTTTCGAGGGACTACATCCCGTCTTAACCAACTTACTCAACCTGATTGTTGGCTTAGCCGTGCCTTTACTCTTTATTTTATTTATTGGGCTAATGGCGCGCAACATTGCAGGGCGTTGGTTGCTTGATCTCGGGGAACAAGTTTTACAAGCCATCCCTCTGGCTGGTTCGGTCTATAAAACTTTAAAGCAAATCTTAGAAACGCTTTTACAAGACTCTAAAAGCAAGTTTCGGCGGGTTGTTATGGTTGAGTATCCTCGCCCCGGTTTATGGACACTCGCTTTTGTGACCGGTGGGGTGAGTACCCAATTTCAATCTCATTTGTCCAAGCCCATGTTAAGCCTCTTTATCCCCACTACCCCTAACCCCACCACAGGTTGGTATGCGATGGTTCCAGAAGAAGAAGTCATTAACTTACAAATTTCCGTGGAAGATGCATTCAAAGTATTAATTTCAGCAGGAATTGTTAGCCCTACCCCATCAATTCCTGCTAATTTAAAACCTAAAGCTGAGAATGGAAAGCAAGCCAAGCCTTCCACGGTTTCTGCTGTTAACTCGACCCTTTCTGGAGAAAGCAACCATCAAAATGGGCTAGGAAACTAACTTAATTTCAAAGCGTTCACAGGAACTTCTTCCCAAGAATGGACGGTTCGGAGACGGGCGACCCAGCCTTGGGCTTTTTGGGTTTCAGTCAAGTTTTCTTCAAAGGATTGATGACAATCTTCTGCTGCTTGTTTATTGCAGGAGGCAATACAAGCGTACATCAAACCAGAGGGATCG
>JAVLCL010000127.1:0-8109 GCA_031580825.1 Halothece sp. Uz-M2-17 | reverse complement strand
CGAATAACATCCGCAGAAACCCCTTCTGTGAGAGGATAAACCGGTAAAACGCGCCCAATATTAATTGAGTCGATTTCGCCACCAGGGGAATCTAAGAGTTCAATTTCAGGATTATCAAGAGTGATTCCATATTTATTCTTTTTCACTAACCCCGATGCAGCAACGATCGCGCTCCTGGGATATAATTTCTTTTGTTTCTCCTGCCATCCGCGATTAGTAAAGCGATTGCCAGCAAAAAAACGACTTAATTTAACTTCTCCCGTGCGGTCTTTCACCGTCAACTGAAAAATACTCAGTTTCTTATTTTTCGGACTCGTAAAACAATTACAACTTTTTACCGTCCCGACAATGGTTACCGTTTCCCCTTCTACTAAGTCACCAATATTTACCTGTTGCGCATAGTCAATGTGTTCCCGAGGATAATAAAACAAGACATCGCGCACGGTTTCTAAGCCGAGACGATACAAACTGCGCATATGACTTTTTCCGATACCAGGGGCTTCACTTAGGGGTTGTTCCGGTTCTAGGTACTCACTACCCACTGTAATCGGCGTTTTTGGTTTGACTTGCGCTTGAGGGGAAGATTCCGGTTTTTTTCCTTGTTGGACATCTTTCAGCAAACGACTGGCTTTCACAACTAATCTCTGACGGTCAGCAACCGTTTTTTCTCCATAACTGGCAAAGGCTTGGGCTAATTCTTGCCAGCGTCGTTTTTGTTCTGGGGTTGCTTGGGATGGAACTTTACCAAAGGTTAAACAGAAAAACTCACTAAAACGATACTGTTTCCCCATTAAATCAGAATATCCTGCTTTCGCTTCGACAGCGAGGGCTTTGTGAAGGCGTTCCCAGTCAAGACTGTTTGTGTCCGTCATTATTAATCTTCGTACCAACTGCTATCCTCGGCGCGTTCTCTCATTATAGGAACTTGATGAATTAAGACTACAAATTTCGTGCTGAGTCTTCATGATAAATTCCGTAAAATAGCGGTAACATTTAGTTAGAACTGTTTAATAAACTTAATTTGGCGTGGACAGTACAAACAAAATAGTGACAAATCAAGTAGCTAAACCAGCAAAAGAACTGGTGAGGCAGTTGACAATTATAATTATTTGTGCTTTTCTCCTAGTCGGTGTTGGCGTACTGGGAGTGTATCTGTATCAGGTTTCTGATCCTTATGTACAGGAAGTTCTCGCCGCCCCTAGTGATCCCGAACGAGGAGAAGCAATTTTTCAAATTAACTGCGCGGGTTGTCATGGGATCAAAGCCGATGGCAATGTCGGTCCCAGCCTGCATAATATTGCGGAACGTAAATCAAAGTTACATTTAATTCAACAAGTGACCAGTGGGGAAACACCACCGATGCCCAAGTTTCAACCGAAACCCCAAGATATGTCGGATTTATTGGGTTATTTAGAAACGCTTTAATCAGTGATCAATTACCAGTGACCAGTGAACCGAGGACAAAATCACTGAAATTGTTGAGCGTAAAATTGCGCATAACGAGCTTTCTGGGCAATAAGTTGTTCATGAGTTCCCACTTCAATGATTTGACCCTGTTCTACGACAAAAATTCGATCCGCACCGCGTACTGTTGCTAAGCGATGGGCAATAATAAAAACAGTGCGCTCTTTTAAAAGGCGATCCAGTGCTTCTTGGACAAGTGCTTCTGATTCGGAGTCGAGGGCTGACGTGGCTTCATCTAAAATCAGAATTTTTGGATCGAGTAACACCGCCCGCGCGATCGCGATCCGTTGACGTTGTCCTCCCGAAAGATTCATTCCCCGTTCTCCCACATAAGTGTAATAGCCCTGTGAGAGTTGTGAAATAAACTGATGGGCGTTGGCAACCTTGGCTGCATCTTGGATGGCTTCTAGGGGCGTTTCTGGTTGTCCAAAAGCAATATTTTCCGCGATCGTCCCTGAGAATAAAATGGTTTCTTGGGGAACAATCCCAATCTGACGGCGTAAACTGTTGAGAGTAACGTGGCGAATATTTGTCCCATCAATTAAGATTTCCCCTTCTTGGGGATCGTAGAAACGGGGTAGTAAGTTCACTAAGCTGCTTTTTCCCGCACCCGACGCACCCACGAGGGCTAACATTTCCCCAGGTTGTACGGTAAAGTTGAGGTCTTTTAAAACCCAATCGTTACTTTTAGGATAAGCAAAGTGAACGTGATTGTATTCGATTTTTCCGTTAACGGGAGGAAGCGCGATCGCGCGATTTGCTTCTTTAACTCGCGGTTCAATCGCCATCAATTCAAACACCCGCGCCACAGAGGCTTCTCCTTGCTTGAACTCGTTATAGTTGGTGGTAGTGATCGAAATCGGGTCAATGAGCATTAAAACCCCCGCCCCATAGCTGATAAACTCGCTAGTGGTGAGGTTTCCTTTTGCAATTTGCCAACCTCCAAGAAGAAATAGGAGTAACACCGCCAAGGCTTCCAAAAACCCGACAATCGGAAACTGAATCGCCTTTACCCTTTCTGCTGCATATCTTGCTTTGCGGTTGTGTTCGGCTTCGGTGCGAAACTTATTTAAGGTATAGTCTTCTGCTGCAAAGGCTTTCACTAAGCGCATCCCACTAAACACTTCTGTCAGCATTGAGGAAAGATCAGAAACGCGGTTTTGGCTACGACGAGAAAGGGTTTGCACTTTTTCCCCAAACCAACTAATTAAAATCGCAATTAATGGCGCAACGACCAGTAACGCTAAGGTCAATTGCCAGTTAAGATAAATGACATAGGCAAAAATAGCAATCAGTTGCAGCACACTGGGGATAAACTGATGGAAAATCTTATTGACCACTTCTCCAACGCGATCGATATCTTCTGTGAGGCGATAGGATAAATCACCCGTGCGCGTGGTTTCAAAATAATCAATGCTAAGGGTTTGTAAATGTCCATAAACAGAAGTTCTCACATCATACGCCACGGCTAAGGCGACTTTTGCCATTAACAGATCTTGCCCATATTGAGCCACTTTTTGGATGAGAAAGAGAATAGCTGTAATTCCCGCCAGTTGAGCACTGCGGGTAACATTTCCTTCTCCGACTGCGGTTGAAATCAGTCCTGCTAACCATGCTAAGCTGGGCCAAATGCCAACAAAAACGACTGTACAAGCTAAAGCCTGAAAAATAGTAACGGTTTGGGGGCGAACATAGGGAAGCAGTTGCCAATAAGAAGAACGTTGTTTCAAGGAAAGTTAACTGTTGTGTTTTTATTCGTGCTGAGTTTTGATTGAACCATAAATATACAAAGAACACAAAGTTTCTTATTCTTTGTTGCTGGGTTACTGGTCACTGTTCTCGACAGACATAAGAAACACTATAATTAAAATTCTTATTAATTACCAGATTGGTTCTAATTTTAAATTAAAATTTAGTAAAATATTTTCTCCAGATAAGAAACGAGGCGCGTTTAATGTTTCTACTTCTTGATTGCTTCGATAAATCTCAACTTGTTTTTGCTGCCGATTAATTAACCAACCGAGACGAGTTCCGTTATCATAATACTCTTGCATTTTCTCTTCAATCGTTTGTAATTGATCCGTTGGAGATAATAATTCAATTACAAACTCAGGACATAAGGGAAGAAATTTTTTTTGCTATTTTAAACTTAATTGATTCCAATGTTCTAGCGGAATCCAAGCTGCATCAGGAGAACGTTTTGCACCGTTCGGGAGAATAAAACCCGTGGAAGAATCAAAGGCAATTCCGGTTCCGTTTTGTCTAGTCCAGGCTTGTAACTGATAAATAATTTCAGTGTTGCGATTCCCCGTTTCTCCACCTGTGGGTTGCCTTATAATTAAATCCCCATTAACATTTTGCTCAAATTTCAGATCCCGATTTTGCACACAAAGTTGGAAGAATTGTTCATCGGTTAATTGCAGTGGATCAATATTAATCGTAAGAGGTTCCATAATTAGTCCTCTAAATCTTAAATGCTGTCGGTAACGCTACTAAAGTTAAATGCTTTCACTCTGACTCCTGGCACTACTGTGCCATTAAATCGCTGCACTTGGGATAAATCTTCAATTTGATTCAGCATTTCTGGTAAGTTTTGATTGAACCGCAAGTTTTTAATGGGATAGGCGAGCTTCCCATTTTCAACCCAAAATGTACCATCGCGGGTCATTCCTGTGACTTCTAGGGTGCGGGGGTTAACATAACGGACATACCAAGCCCGAGAAACAAAGATCGCGCGATCGGTTTCTGCAATCAGATCAGCCAGAGATTTATCACTCCCTGACATCACAATGGGATAAAATGCACCTGTTGGAGAAGTTTCTTGCTGTTGCGCCCAATAGCGACTGTAAGTTAAGTTTTGGACGGTTTTGTCTTGAATCAGGGGTAAGCGGGTGTTGGCTAAACCATCGCTGAAAAATGTCCCCATTTGTAATAGCGGATGATTCGCATCCCGCCACACTTCTAGATTTGGACTAAACAGTTGTTCTCCGAGACGGTTTCCCCCTTCTGGAGAAGACATAAAGGATCGTCCTTCGTCGGCTGCACGTGCGTCTAAATTCCAAATCACCCAGGGTAAAATGTCGGCAAAGGCTGCGGGATCAAAGATAACTGGATAAGTTCCCGGTTCAATCGTCTGTGGATTTTGGGACGCGATCGCGCGATCGATGACTTTTTCTGTAATTTCTTGAAACGGTAACTGATTTAGAGCGTAGCTACTGCGTTGATTCCAACTCGATCCACTTTCAACCCGAGCGGTTAAACTAAAATTGGCATCTGTTCCCGCATTAGCAGCCCGTAACCCTTTAGAATTGCCAATCGCTTGCAATTTGACCCGACTACTCAGTGTTCCAGACCCCTCAACGCCTTTTTGCTGACATTGCTGAGTCACCCGTTGGATAATTTCTCCCCGTTCTAAGGGTGAAAAGGTTGCAGTTGCTTCATCATACGCCGGAGTACGAGATTCATAATCTTGAGGCGGTAGCAGTTCCACCCATTCTGGATCTTCCGGTGCAACTTGGGCTAACATCTGAGAACGCTCTAAAGTTTCTTGAATGGAAGCGGGATCTAACTCTGTGGTTGCAGCAGACGCACTTTGTTTCCCGTAATAGCTAGTAATTGTAATTCTAACTTGAGTGCGATTGAGGTTTTGACTAATTTGGTTTTCACTAAACCGACTCAGTGCAGAATCTTCTGCATTAACTGTAACAAATACCCCTTCTGCTTGCGATTTTTGAATAATTTCTTCGACAACAGAAAGGGCTTGTTCTTGGGAAATAATCGAACTTTTTGTAATCGTCATTTGTTATTTGTCCTTAATCATTTGTTCTCCCTTATTTCTCTTGTCCAATGACTAACCCTTACTTTCCATATCCTCCACAAATTTTGGAACCGCTGCACTTAAAACTTCATTTCCTTCTGTTGTGACGAGGACATCATCTTCAATTCTGATCCCAATACCATGCCACTTTTCATCGAGTTCGGGCTGTCCTTCGGCTGGTTTCGCATGAGGCGAAAGATAAAGCCCCGGTTCCACGGTTAAAATATTGCCGGGTTGTAGGGTTTGCCAATGTTCTTCTCCTAATTTATAACCACCCACATCATGCACATCAATGCCTAACCAATGTCCGGTTTTGTGCATATAATAAGGCTTATATTTTTCTTCTTGAATAATCTCTTCAATATCCCCTTGGAGAATTCCTAAATCAATTAATCCTTCTACTAAAACGCGAAGGGCTGTATCATGAAATTGATTGTAAGGATTGCCTGCTTTCACTTGTTCAATCGCTTTTAATTGCGCTTTTAAAACAATTTCATAAATTGCTTTTTGTTCCCCTGTAAATTTGCCACTGACAGGAAAAGTGCGGGTGATATCTGAGTTGTAATAGTCATAACAACACCCCGCATCAATTAAGAGTAAATCATTTTCTTGCAGTTGTTTACTGTTTTCAATGTAGTGGAGAATGCAAGCATTTTCTCCTGAAGCAACAATGCTGGGATAAGCAGGAGACATTGCCCCATGTTTACTAAAAATATATTCAATTTCCGCTTGAACTTCGTATTCGTAAACCCCAGGTTTTGCAATTTTCAGTGCTTGGTTGTGGGCTTCAGTACCGATTTCCACTGCTTTCCGAATGAGACTAATTTCCTCTGCTGTTTTAACTTGCCGTAACGGATGTAAAATAAAATTCGTTTCCGCGATCGCGCCTGGAGCAATTCCTTTTTTCTGATACTGTCGCACCAGTTTCCGCCAATGATTTAAGACCGTATCATTAAAGGCTTCATCCCGTCCAAAATGATAATAAATACAATCTGCTTTTTCTAAATATTGCGGAAGTTTTTCGTCTAATTCATTAATCGGATAGGCTTCATCCGCCCCAAACATTTCCTTAGCAGCTTCCACCCCAACGCGATATCCCGTCCAAGTTTCTTTTTCTAAATCTTTCGGTTGCACAAATAACACAAATTGATGTTCTTCGTGATGGGGTGCAAGAACTAAAACCGCTTCTTCTTCATCAAACCCTGTTAAATAATAAAAGTCACTATCTTGACGAAATCGATATTCAACATCATTGTGCATCACCGCCATCGGTGCACTGCGAAAAATAGCAGTTCCTTGACCGATTTTTTCCATTAACGTTTCACGACGTTGTTGATATTCTGCTTTTGATATGGACATTATTTGTTACTTGTTATTCGTTATTCGTTATGACTTTTAATGACCAATGACTAATTCTTAGCCATTAACCCATTACTACTCATGATCTTCACTTGCATTTGTTCTGATAAAGAATTCGGCGTTAAAGTAATTTGATTACTCTTTAAACTTTCAACAGAACTCGGTTCTAATAATTGAGTAAATTCATCCACTGCTAGCAAATCACAAGCATCCTCATCAGCAGCAGCAGTACGATAGTGGCTGGGAATGACTAATTTGGGTTGTAAATTGTCAATGACTTGTTTAGCCAGTTCAGGAGTATAGGCTTTCGGTCCCCCTCCCACCGGAACAATCACCACATCAGGTTTGCCCATCAGCACTTTCTGATCAAATTCTAGCGGTGCAGCAGCCCCACCCAAGTGCAGAATTTTCAATCCGCCTTGTTGCCAAGACCATGCGATATTAGTGCCAAAACGCCGTCCCCCTTCGCGATCATGGGGCATACTAATCCCTTGGATATCTTTTCCTTGAAATTGATATAATCCCGGTTCAAAGAGGACTCGCGGATCATTGGGCAAGTTAGCAACGCCACCCCCTTCATCAAAGAGTTGACTGCTAATCATGACGAGATCTGCATTCACTTGTGGTGCAGCGTAACCTGCGGTACAGCCAATGGGCTTAAAGGGATTGACTAAAATCCGAGATTCATTATTACTAAATAAAAAAGCCGTATGTCCCAACCATGTAATCTCAACTTGGGAAGAAGCAGTTTGCGCCTGGTAACTTTGGGGAGAAAGTACCATCGCCCCAACCGTTGTTAATGCACCAAACCCGAGATACTGAATTACTTTTCGTCGCTTCATCATCACACCTACGCTACCTTAACACTAAGCTCTGTTAAGGATACCAAGAAATTCTGCAAGAGTTGTTTTCCGGACTCCGTTAAGATACTTTCTGGGTGAAATTGTACTCCTTGCAAGTGAGGATAATCCCGATGACGGACCCCCATAATTGTTCCATCTTCCACCCAAGCGGTGAGTTCTAAAACGCTAGGAAGGGTTTCTCGGGCAATGACTAAACTATGATAGCGAGTGGCGGTAAACGGGTTTTCAAGATTCGCAAATACGCCTTCTCCTGTGTGATAGACGGGGGAGGTTTTGCCGTGCATTAACTCTCCGGCATTGGTAATGGTTCCACCATAGACTTGTCCAATACACTGATGACCCAGACAAACGCCCAGAATGGGAATTGTGGGAGCAAATTGACGAATTAATTCAAGGGAAATTCCGGCATCATCGGGTCTGCCGGGTCCTGGGGAAATCACAATCCCACTGGGATTCAGTTGCGCGATCGCGCTCAGATCAATTTCATCATTGCGATACACGCGGATCTCTTCGGCAACCGCAAACTCGCGACCGAGTTCTCCCAAATACTGAACGAGATTGTAAGTAAAACTATCGTAGTTATCAATAACAAGGATCATGGATGCA
>JAVLCL010000126.1:0-8227 GCA_031580825.1 Halothece sp. Uz-M2-17 | reverse complement strand
CAATTAAGCCTAACCGTGGCACTTTCAGATTCGCAAGCAACCGCAAAACGGAATTCGAGTAACCATCCGCCCAACCACTAACGGTCATGACAGGGCACTGAATTGCCTCAAAATCTTCGCAAATTGAACCATGTTTCCAGTACTCATCGCGGGTGGGGTGACTTAACCAAGTTTCTAGCCAGAGACCGCTTCCTTTAAGCCGTTCTAGCCACATTTCTCGCCATTTTTCTCCCACCACCTCTGGATCCGGCGGACAAGAATTATAGGCAAACATCACGGAAGCCCAAGAAAGATTATCGCCCAGTAAGCAACCGCCCATGTAATGCACATCGTCAGAGTAGCGATCATCTGTTGAACACAGACTAATCACTGCTTTCAGTTGAGGTGGGCGACGGGCTGCAATTTGCAGTCCATTAAATCCTCCCCAAGAAATCCCAATCATTCCCACCGCGCCATTACACCACGGTTGCTGTTCCAGCCACTGTAAAATTTCAATTCCGTCGTCTTGTTCTTGCTGGAGATATTCATCAGTTAGCACCCCATCGGAGTCGCCACTTCCCCGAATATCAACGCGAACACAAGCATAACCATGACCGGCAAAATAGGGATGGGTTCGGGCATCTCGCTCAATGGTATGGTCTCGTTTGCGATAAGGAATATACTCTAAAATGGCAGGAACGGGATTTTCCTCTGCTCCTTCAGGCAACCAAACCCGAGCAGCTAAACGACAACCATCGCTTAGAGGAATCCAAATATTTTCAATTTCTTTGACTGGATAGGGAAAGGATGTGACAGGCTTCAACGGGCAGTCTCCTCCACTAGGCGCGATTCCGATATATTATATAGTGTTTTTTCCTGAGTTGCTGGTAATTGAGATACGGAGATGGAGAGACAAGGTGAGGGGGAGAAAGGGAGAGAGTATGAACGAAAAACAAATAACAAATAACAAATCTTAAAATTGCTACGCTGTGTTTAAAGATTACCTCAACGCTTGGACATGATTGGCAACCCTGATCTCACCTCTCAGTACACGATTCGTTGGCAAGAACAAATTAAACAAATTCCGCAATCGCAATGGGATGAGTTAGCTTTATCCCTTGCAACGCCCTTTCTAGAGTGGGAATGGTTGCACACCCTAGAAAAATCGGGAAGTGTGAGTCCTCGACGCGGTTGGCAACCCTGTCATTTAACGGTTTGGAAAGGTCGGATGTTAGTGGCTGCTGCACCGTTGTATTTGAAAGGACATAGTTATGGCGAGTTTGTCTTTGATCAACAGTGGGCAAACCTTGCTTATCGTTTGGGGATTGATTATTATCCGAAACTGCTGGGGATGACACCATTAACGCCTGCAGTTGGTTATCGCTTTTTAATTTCTCCTGATGAAGATGAGGGGATGTTAACCGAACTCATGGTTCATGCTATTGATGAATTCTGCGATCGCGCAAATATTGCCGGTTGTCATTTTCTCTTTGTTGATCCCGACTGGAAACCATTACTAGAAAACTGTGGTTTTCGTGCTTGGCAACATCACAGCTATATATGGGAAAATGGCGGTCTCAGTAATTTTGATGATTATTTAAAACTCTTTAATGCCAATCAACGGCGGAACATCAAACGCGAACGAAAGAAGGTAGAAAAAGCCGGTTTAGAAATGAAAGTTCATGCCGGAGAAGAGATTCCCCACTGGATGTTTCCGCTGATTTATCAGTTTTATAGTAGAACTTGTGACCAATTTTTTGGCATGAGTAAATATCTAAATCGGAAGTTTTTTGAGCAACTTTACCCGAATTACGCTCATCGCGTTGTGGTTTTTGCTGCTTATACCGAAGATGATCGTCATCCGGTTGGTTTATCCTTTTGTTTGCGCAAAGGGGAGAATTTATATGGACGGTATTGGGGATGTTTTGAAGAGTTTGACTGTTTACATTTTGAAGCCTGTTACTATCAACCGATTGAGTGGTCAATTAGCCAAGGAATAAAAATTTTTGATCCGGGGGCAGGGGGTCGTCATAAGCGCAGACGAGGTTTTCCAGCGAAAGCAAATCATAGTTTACATCGTTTTTATCATCAACGGATGAGTCAAATTTTGAATGCTTATATTGATGAAATTAACGAGATGGAACAAGCAGAAATTGAAGCGATTAATCAAGACTTACCCTTTACGAAAAAAGAGATTGAACTCGATCCCAATAAAGTTTAATTAGTCATTAGTCATTAGTCATCAGTCATTGGAATCTGAGATAGTTGATAACGATGAGAGAGAAGTCAGAAATGATTTCTTTCCTCCTTTTTTTGATACACCAACAACGAGTGACAAATGACCAATGACAAGTGACCATAAAGGGTTATAACGTGGTATATCCCAGCATTCCTCGCAACGTGAAGAAAACGAGGAAAAAGCCACTAATCAGAACCCCAATTAAAGCAGTGGCAGTCACAGGGCGATTAAAAAGGGGTTTTAATCGTTCAAAGAGGGCAAAGAAAATGCCTAAACTAAAACTAATCAGATAGCGGGGATAACGAGAAACATTTTGGAAAAACTCTTGCATGATTAATCAACCAATGAATACTTTATCCCCTATTTTAATCAGAGAGTAATGAGTGCAGACAGACAGCTAAGAGAAAGAACTACTTTCCTCCTTCCACTCAGGTCATTTACTCTTCCGTCTCTTGTTTAATGCTTGCCACTTTTTTGTGCTTGTAGTAGCGATAGAGACCGTAACCTGCTGCAATTAGCACACCAAAACTGGTTTCTGCTTCAAAGGGAACTTGTCGGTATTCAGTGAAGGCAAGAGCTCCTACACCACCACTACTACCAAATGTAATGTCAATCTGATCAACTTGCTTGTCCCTGTAATTTTCATTGGGTCCAGTTCCGTCCTGTAATGTGAGATCAAATACATCATTATCGTCTTGACCTGAAAAGTTTTGAGTCGTAGAGGATTGATCAGCAAATGTAAAGACGATCTCGCCATTGCTGATATCATCGACGAATGTTAATTTGTCAATCTTGACTATAAATTGTGTTTCATCAAAATCTAACGTCATTGACCCTCCAGTTCCCTGATCATCTGGAAAGTCATCACCAGCATTCTCTTCAATGATTAGCAAATTGCCCTGTGGTTCTGTATCGCTACCACCTGGACCAGCCCCTGGACCGGTTTCTAAATCTGGGTCGCTTTGTGAGAAACCATCGGACTTAGGATCGCCACATCCACCACTAGGACAAGAACTATCGAATAAGCCGATAGTTTTTATACTACTGGTGACAGTTAGACCAAATTGTTGATATATATCGCCCACATTGCCAACGGATGTGGAAACCGTTTCCTTGGTACCATCACCATCTATATCTATCTGTTGTCCATTTGGCTCGTCCAATTTTAAAGGGTCTAAAGTTGTACCATCAGGAGCAGTTTTAAAGTCAATAATGTTGTTTGGCGGGGTAATCGCGCTTGCTGGTTGTACAGTTAATCCCAATAAAGCAAAGGTGGTTCCGGCAATGGGGCTAAGGATTCGGTTTAATTTTTTCATGGGTATTTAATAATTAACAAAACGATATGACTTATCAGCTTGGTTGGAGGCTGAACAAGCATGGATCAGAAAGAATAAGGAATCTTCTAAGTAATATTTGACACCAAACTAAAAGCAAGAATATAGATATATGTAGTTGGGATCAATTGTATTAAGCAAATCTGATCAGTGATTATACTATCATAATTCAAAAGCAGCTACAAATTTAAAATATTATTTATTAGTGATTAAAATTAACTAAATTGGTATCCCATGTCATAAAAACAACACTATCCTTTGATAAAACTCTGACGTTGCAGGGAAACCCTACTCGTTAGGGCTGGTTTTCAACCCGAGATTTTGCATAGCACTCACTAAGATCGATCAATAGGGAAGTGAATTAAATGTCTGATTTTGGGAGGTAGAAGCGATGCAACCCACAAACCCCAATCAATTTACAGAAAAAACATGGGAAGCCATTGTCCGGCTTCCAGATTTAGCGAAACAAAACCAACAGCAACAAATTGAAAGTGAACATTTGATGAAGTCGCTGCTGGAACAAGATGGTTTAGCCAGTAGCGTGTTTAGCAAAGCAGATATCAGTGTGCAGCGGTTGCGCGATCGCGCAGATGAGTTTATTAATAAGCAACCGAAAATCTCTAATACCGGCGGATCGATTTATCTTGGGCGTAGTTTAGATTCTCTCTTTGATCGCGCTGAGAACTACCGCAAAAACTTTGAAGATGAGTATATCTCTATTGAACACCTGCTACTTGCGTTTGCCAAGGATGACCGCTTTGGAAAAGCCCTCTACAAAGAATTTGGACTGACTGAGGAGAAGTTAAAAACTGTGATTGACGAGATTCGCGGATCGCAAAAAGTAACCGATCAAAACCCAGAAGGAAAATATGAAGCCCTGGAAAAATATGGGCGCGATTTAACGCAATGGGCGCGGGAAGGGAAATTGGATCCGGTCATTGGGCGGGATGACGAGATCCGACGGACAGTGCAGATTTTATCACGACGGACGAAAAATAATCCGGTTCTCATTGGCGAACCCGGTGTCGGAAAAACGGCGATTGTAGAAGGCTTAGCGCAACGGATTGTCAGTCGGGATGTGCCAGAATCGTTGCGCGATCGGAAACTCATTGCCCTTGATATGGGGGCGTTAGTTGCGGGTGCAAAATATCGCGGTGAGTTTGAAGAACGCCTGAAAGCGGTACTAAAAGAAGTGACCGACGCGGAAGGACAAATCATCATGTTTATTGATGAGATTCACACCGTTGTTGGGGCTGGTGCAACCCAAGGCGCGATGGATGCCGGAAACTTACTCAAGCCCATGTTAGCTCGTGGCGAATTACGCTGTATTGGTGCGACCACGCTAGATGAATACCGTCAACACATCGAAAAAGATGCAGCGTTAGAACGACGTTTTCAAGCGGTTTATGTGGATGAACCGAATGTTACTGATACCATTTCCATTCTGCGGGGTTTGAAAGAACGCTATGAAGTCCACCACGGCGTTAAAATCTCAGATCGCTGTCTGGTGGCTGCTGCCATGTTATCGGATCGTTACATCAGCGATCGCTTTTTACCGGATAAAGCGATTGATTTAGTGGATGAATCCGCAGCGAAATTGAAAATGGAAATCACCTCCAAACCCGAGGAATTAGACGAGATTGACCGTAAAATTCTGCAATTGGAAATGGAACGGTTATCGCTGCAAAAAGAGGATGATACGGCTTCTCAAGAACGTTTAGAAAGCCTAGAGAAAGAACTGGCCGATCTCAAAGAGGAACAAGACGAACTCAACGCCCAATGGCAAGCGGAAAAAGAGGTTATTGATCAGATTCGCAGTATTAAAGAAACGATTGATCAGGTTAATCTTGAAATTCAACAAGCGGAACGAGATTATGACCTCAATCGGGCTGCGGAACTGCGGTATGGTCGCTTAACCGAACTGCAACGGCAACGCCAAGAAGCGGAAAGCAAATTGGAAGAAATGCAAAGTAGCGGACACACCCTATTACGGGAAGAAGTTGCAGAAGCCGACGTTGCCGAAATTATTTCTAAATGGACAGGCATTCCCATCAGTAAATTGATGTCATCGGAGAAAGAAAAACTCTTACATCTAGAAGATGAACTCCATGAACGAGTAGTCGGACAAGAAGAAGCCGTGCGGGCTGTTTCCGAAGCTATTCAACGATCGCGCGCCGGATTAGCTGATCCCAATCGTCCCACCGCTAGCTTCATTTTCCTCGGTCCCACTGGCGTTGGTAAAACTGAGTTAGCGAAAGCCCTCGCTTCTAACTTGTTTGATACGGAAACGGCTTTAGTCCGTGTCGATATGTCCGAATATATGGAAAAACACGCGGTTTCTCGCCTCATTGGTGCGCCTCCGGGTTATGTAGGCTATGAAGAAGGAGGACAACTTACCGAACCCATCCGCCGTCGTCCCTATTCTGTCATTCTCTTTGATGAAATTGAGAAAGCCCATCCTGATGTCTTTAACATCATGTTGCAAATCTTAGATGATGGTCGCCTTACGGATTCCCAAGGGCGCGTGGTTGATTTCAAAAACACCATTATCATCATGACCAGTAACATCGGATCAGACTTAATTTTAGATGTTTCTGGGGATGATTCTCGCTATGACGAAATGTATAATCGCGTAATGGGGGCAATGCGAGAAAGTTTCCGTCCGGAGTTTCTTAACCGTATTGATGAGATTATTATCTTCCATGCCCTGCAGCGCGATCAGTTACGGAATATCGTCAAACTGCAAACGCAGTATCTCGAAGATCGTCTCAGCGAACAAAAACTATCCTTGAAACTCTCCCAAGAGGCGTTAGATTTCCTCGCCGATATTGGTTACGATCCTGTTTATGGCGCACGTCCCTTAAAACGGGCTGTCCAGCGTTATGTAGAAACCCCGATCGCGAAATCTTTACTGAAAGGGGAATTTAGTGAAGGGGATACCCTCTTTGCGGATGTTGCTGATGAACGCTTAACCTTTAAACGGTTACCAGCGGAAATGTTGACTAATAGTTAATTGTCTCTTTCAATCTTGTCGGGGTGGACAACCATACACCCTGACTGATTTACCGGTCATCTTAACTGAGGAAGCGATGACAATTTTAGAGAGTTCACTGGGATGATGAATCAGGATTTCCGGTTGACATTTTTCTAAAGCAGTTGCTGAATTAAACCCCCAACTGACTGCTACCATTTTGACACCACTTTTTTGGGCTGCTTCAATATCACGGGTTTCATCACCAACATAAGTCGCTACTGATGGTGAGATTTGTTTTTGACGCAATAACCGTTGAATCACTTTATGTTTCCCGAATAAGTGAAAACTACTTTGCACAAAATTAAAGTAATGCAAGAGTCCATGCTGTCTTAAAAATTGAATTGCATTCTCTTCTGAGTTAGACGTAATAATTCCTAACTGAAATTGATGAAATTTTAATTGTTCTAACGCCTCTTCAATCCCTGAAATTGGCTGAATGCTTGGAATTTCTCGCTTTAATTCCTGTTTAACTCGTTGAATTAAGAAGGGAATTTTCCACCAAGACACCTGCGATTGTTTAATAATTTCTCGGGTGGTTAAATTTTCATAACGGGCAATTTCTACCTCACTCAAGGGAGAAAAACCAAATTCAGGGGCTAAACGGTTACTAATTGCAATTACAGCTTCTTTCGTATCCGCAATTGTCCCATCGAAGTCAAAAATAATAACTTGAGTATTCATGCTTAAAAAAATTGAGAGGGGTTTCGAGTCCCATCTCTTTCCAGATTAGCACGGGCATTCCGTCGCCACATCTCCGGTTTAATCCGTCGTAGGGCTGATCCCCGCGTTTTTTGATCCCAAGTTTCTGTGGATAATTGCGCTAATTCTACTAAATTGGGGGCTAAATTTTCAGGACGGGGTTGGAAATCTTCACAGTCTGTTTCTTGAGCAAATCTTTGATTCCACGGACATACCTCTTGACAAATGTCGCAGCCTGCAACCCAACCCTTAAGAGTAATATCTTGAGGTAATTCATTTTCGCGATTTTCAATGGTATGGTAAGCAATACAGCGATTCGCATCCACCACAAATGGCTGCGGAAAGGCATCCGTCGGACAAGCATCTAAACAACGGGTACAAGTGCCACAATGTTCGGTATGAGGCGAATCTGGGGTTAAAGGTAACGTGGTTAAAACTTCCCCTAAAAAGACCCAACTACCATAGTCTCGGGTAATGACATTACTGTTTTTTGCAATCCAGCCTAACCCAGCCTGCTGCGCCCAAAACTTATCTTGTACGGGTCCCGTATCAGAATAATAGCGCGATCGCGCTTCTGGGACTTGTTCTTCTAACCAGCGACACAAAGCCTTGAGCTTTTTTTGCATTACTTTATGATAATCTCGCCCCCAAGCATACCGCGACACTTTCCCCTGTTCGGAATTTTCCGGTTGTGGATGAGGGGTATAGTAATTGAGGGCAACTGCAATCACAGATTGAACCCCCGGTAAACATTTTTCTAAATCAAACCGTTTCGGATTATCCATCCATTTCATATCTGCTTGATAACCCGAGTCTAACCATTTTTTTAAGCGGGTTTGAGCTTGAATTTGTTCCTCATTCTTAGCAGCAGCAATTCCCACTTTATGGAAGCCCAATGATTTTGCTTTTTCTTTAATTTGTTCACGATTTAAAGGCATTTTT
>JAVLCL010000125.1:0-8237 GCA_031580825.1 Halothece sp. Uz-M2-17 | reverse complement strand
TAGCGCTATATCTCATTCTTTTTTTTACTGACCTCTCTTCGATCATAAGGACACTCTTGTTCATGAAATTAACTCAACGGATCAACCGACCGCAAATTGCCTATAAAATTGCACTCACCTTAACCTTACTAATACCATTTCTCATTACCCCTGCTGCTTGGGCGCATCATCCTTTTGGCGGACAGACCCCCGAAACCTTTATCCAAGCCTTTCTCTCCGGAGTGGGACATCCAGTAATTGGTCTTGATCATCTTACATTTGTTATTGCCAGTGGGTTAGTTGCCCTAACCGTATCCAGAGGAGTCATCGTTCCTCTCTCTTTTTTAGGGGCTGCTTTATTCGGCACAGGATTTCATCTGCTGGCGATCAATTTACCATTAGCAGAAATGGTGATCATGAGTTCTGTCATTTTGTTTGGCTTGATATTGGTACTTTACAAACCAGAACATTCTCTGGTTCCTGTTTTTGAAAATCCGATGGTTGTTGCTTCACTCGCTGCAATGGCAGGCATTTTTCATGGTTATGCTTACGGAGAAGCAATTATTGGTGCAGAAATGGGACCTTTGTTTGCTTATTTAATCGGGTTTACGCTGGTTCAAGGCGTAATTGCAATGAGTGCTTACGGATTAGGTAAACAACTATATCTGTCTTTTCCCGCTTTGATGCGATATTGTGGCTTAGCCATCTGTGCCATTGGGGTGGTTTTACTGTCTCCGATGATGTAATCGTCTTTAACTTTGTATGGTAGGGAGAACTGTCTTCTATGTATCTCCCTTTTCCAAGCTGGGTGTATCACTTCCAAGAGTCGCTTCCTAGTATTAAAATAGGTGAGGATCTAAAGTGCAAAGCAATACCAAGCAATTGCGAATCCCAAAAATATGCAGTCTCCAGAAACTCAATTTTATACGAGTGATAACTATCAGTGTGCTTATGAAGTGTGGGAATCTACCGTTACAGGCAACCCCTCTCCCATCGCTTTACTATTAATTCATCCCATTGGGGTTGGTTTATCGCGACAATTTTGGTATCGCTTTTGTCAACAATGGCAAGGACGAGGCGGGTTAGAAACGATTTATAATCCTGATTTATTAGGTTGTGGCGAAACTGCATTACCCCGTATTCCTTACACTCCGGAAGATTTTGCCAAACCCTTAAAAGATTTCATTGAAACAGTGATTAAAAAGCCAGTGGTGGTAATTTCTCAAGGGGCTTCTTTTCCCATTGCGCTGTCGTTATTAGACTTAAAGCCAGAACCGGGAATTGCAGGTTTAATTTTAGGAGGACCTCCAGCTTGGTCAATCATTACCACAGAAAAAACATCCCGACAACAGAATTTGTTATGGAATTTGTTTAATTCTCCCATTGGCGGGTTATTTTATCGTTATGCCCGTCGCCGTAACTTTCTAGAGTCTTTTTCCGTGCGTCAGCTATTTGATCAGACAGACGATGTAGATCAGCAATGGCTGGATATGTTGAAAGCGGGTGCGGACGATGTAGAGACTCGTCATGCTGTTTTTTCGTTTTTAGCAGGGTTTTGGCGCAGAAATTATGAAAGCGCGATCGCGCACATTTCCCAACCCACCCTCGTTTTAATGGGAGAATCAGCATCGAGTATTAGTCGAGACAGTGCCGTTGAATCTCCTGAAGAACGAATGATTCAATATTGTCAAGCCTTACCCAATGGGGAAGCGAAATTACTTCCAGGACGGAATGTTTTGCCTTATGAATCGACAACTGCTTTTACCAGTGCTTGTTTAGAATTTGTCCAGCAAGTGAGAAGCAACTAAAGTTGTCCTTTCGTTTTCACCTGCTGATAGAGCGTTTCCATTGCTTCCAGAAAGGAATTATCCCGTTGCCAAAAAGGTGGAAAATCCCCTTGCTTCTTAATCGGAATCCCTGAGATGGGAACTTGTGGCGGGGGATCTATGGTTTGTGGTAAACGCTTCGATCCATGCCAAAATTCCCGTAGCGTCTGACAAGTCTCCGTTTTTACAGTGTGTAGAGGCGGATAATAAGATTCTATTGCTTCCGGCGATCGCGCTTCTAGTTGCAACTCAGCAGAAAGGACTTCTCCCAGAGGGGATTTTGCCAGTTCTTTTAAGAGATCATCTCGGGGTAATCCCCGCAGTTCAAATAGCAGAAACGGATCCTGATCTAATTCGGCTGCAAGGAGATAGTACACTCCAGCAATATGTTTGCAGGGATCCCCCCAATCGGGACAACTACAGGTAGCGTGAAAGTCTTTGTGAGTGCTAGGTAAGAAATTGAGACCGAGTTGGGCAAACGTTTCTTCAATGTTATCGGGAATTTCCTTGAGAAGCAGACGAGAGATAATACCATTAACGAACGTTTCACCATCAATCGGTGCAGTATGGTTGGAAGCCTCAATCGCTGCATCAATTCTGACTCGAACACCTTCCACCCAGTCCGATTCTGCGCGATCATACTCATCTAATAACCGCAGAGCAACTTCTAAAACTTCTTCAGCAGAGTCATATTTGCCACCTTGCAGTTTGGTTTGAATAAAGCGTTCCGGCGTTGCTGAAATAACTCGGATGACATCACCTTGTCGTTCTGTCCACACAACAACTGCTACGCCGTTTCGCAAAAATCCGATGCCGACCCAGTGATTTTCGCCGTAATCAAAGCGGTCATCAACCTCAAGCCATAACTCTCAATCTTCCTCAATGGATGCTGGAGGCGATTGATCAATAAGCACAACGCTTAGGAGTCACTCGCGAGTCCATCATTAAGGTGTGCTTAGCGCAACGGCTTGAGGCTAGCAAAAACGCTTGATTAATGACCGATCATCCAAGGACGATGTCTTCGACACGAGCCAAGCTCTACGCGCTTATGGCTTTGATAACTGGGTTGTGTGGGTTCTTTCTCTCGTTTTTCTAATCTCGGTTCATCGGTTTGTCTGGCTTTTAAGAAAGCTCCACCAGAACTAAGATTAAAATGGGGAATCGAAAAAATGCGTTGGCTTTCCCCCTCACAAGTGGGACAATTGGGAGCAGAATCTCGGAGCGCGATGGTACGCCATGCTTCAAAAACTCCACAAGTTTTACATTCAAATTCGTATAACGGCATTTAGTTCAATCTCCTCTATACCGGTACGATATCTTTATCAAAAATCTCAGTGGGAATCGCAACTGTACAACAAACATTGGGAATATCAACAATTCCACTGACACGCCCTTCCACAGGTGCACAACTAAGTAAGAGATACGCCTGTTCACCGGTAAAGCCAAAGTTCTTCAGATACTCAATGGCATTTAGACAAGCGCGACGATAGGCAATATGAGCATCCATGTAATATTGTTTGCCTTCAAACTCATCTACGGAAATCCCTTCAAACACGAGATATTCTGAGTAACGAGGTTCAACCGGACCCGGCTTAAAGATGGGATTAACCATGCTGTATTTATCCACACCACCTTTGATAATATCCACATGAATGTCAATATAACCCGACATCTCGATCGCGCCACAGAAGGTAATTTCCCCATCTCCTTGCGAGAAGTGAATATCCCCCATAGAAAGTTTTGCGCCATCCACATAGACAGGGAAATAAATTTTTGATCCGCGAGATAAGTTTTTAATATCACAGTTTCCACCATGTTCTCGGGGCGGAACTGTTCGTGCTGCTTCGGCTGCTGCTTCTTCAAACGCTGACCCTTTTAAACCGCCTAAAACCGCATTTTCAGGATTCGGTAACGTTGCTAAAGGCGGAACCCGATTAGGATCTGTTGAGACTAATTCCCGTTCTCGTTTATTCCACTTCGCCAACAGTTCATGAGAGGGCGCGCACCCAATTAAGCCCGGATGCGTAATTCCAGCAAACCGCACCCCTGGAATATGACGAGATTGCGTATAAATTCCTTGAAAATCCCAAATTGCTTTTGCTGCTTTTGGATAATGTTCCGTTAGGAAACCACCGCCATTTTCTTGGGCAAAAATCCCAGTAAAGCCCCATTCATCGCCGGGTAATGCTCCAATATCGAGAATATCAACCACTAAAATATCCCCGGGTTTTGCCCCTTCGACTTCAATCGGTCCACTGAGAACATGAACCACACTCAAGTCAACATCGCGAATATCATTGGGATTGTCATCATTTTTAATTTGTCCATCGGTCCAATCTTTACATTCAATGCGAAAAACTGATCCGGGTTTGACGGAAGCAACAGGAGGAATATCAGGATGCCAACGATTATGTCCCGGCATTTCCTGTTCACTCATGGGTTTAGTTAAATCGACTTTAAAAAGAGTTTCTGGCACGTTTTTTTTTACCTCACTGAAGTGATACAAATTAGATCAAAAGTTGCAGGAAATTGAGTTTTTTTCTGGAAGAAGTTATAAGATTTCCAGTTGGAGTAAATCTTGACATTTTTAGGTCATGATAATATGTATTTAAAAATACAAAATTAATATCTTAAACACTTGTTTTAGTTGAAAACCATAAAAATGCACTCAGTCGGTGAGATTATTTTGAGTTTGTATAATAAGAGAAGAATTCTTTTGATCTCAGCTAAGTACCAATGCCTACGCGCGATCGTTACCATAACTTGGTTCGCCATGCTTTAGAAAAAGATGGATGGATCATTACAGATGATCCCTTACGCCTGCGCTGGGGCAAAAAAGATATGTATGTTGACTTAGCAGCAGAAAAATTACTGTTAGCCGTTAAAGATGAGCAAAAAATTGCAGTTGAAATAAAAACCTTTGGTGGAGCTTCCTCGATTGCAGATGCTCAACAATCTTTGGGGCAATATTTTATTTATCTTTCAGTCATTAAACGTTTATTTCCTGAACGTCAACTTTACTTAGCACTTCCTGAAGAGGCTTACGAAGATTTTTTTACTGAACCACTTGGGGAAGTGCTTCTCAGCGATTATCAAGTTCCTCTTATTATTTTTGATCCTGATCAGGAGGTAATTGTTCAATGGATAAATTAAATTACTACCGAAAATTGATTCGAGAGATATTAAGTAATTACGCTAAAATACCCTACAGTCACGGCAATATTAAATTTGAAACGGTTTTTGACGCTGAATCTGATCGGTATTTGCTTATGATTTTAGGTCGTGAAAATAAGCGTTATGAACATGGATGTCTCATTCATATTGATATTATCAATGAAAAAATTTGGATTCAACGAGATGGCACAGAAATTGGCGTTGCCAATGAACTTGTTGAAGCAGGTGTCCCTAAAAATGAAATTGTTCTGGGATTTAAGTCACCTGAACGGAGAAAAGACACAGAATTTGCAATTCGCTAGAGCGAACTGATCAATAGACAATTAATCATGTTTCTCTTCATAGCATGACAATTCTTGCCTTGTTAAGGGTAGGGTGGGCATTGCCCACCTAATAAACTCAAACGCTTAGAGGGATTAAACGGTTAGATATTGATTCACTAAAGAATCAGTTAATTCTGCTGTTTGTCCTCTTGCCACGATCGCGCCTTTATCCATAATAAAAAACTTTTGAGCAAGCTGACGGGCAAAGTCAATTTTTTGTTCTACAACCAACACCGTAATTCCTTTTTCTTTATTAATTCGCTTTAAAGTATCCTCAATTTCTTGCACAATTGAAGGTTGAATTCCCTCGGTTGGTTCATCTAATAACATCAATTGTGGATTACACATTAACCCCCTAGCAATGGCAAGTTGCTGTTGTTGTCCTCCACTAAGTAATCCCCCTTGACGCGATAAATGCTCCTTTAGCATGGGGAAAAACTCAAAGATTTCATCAGGGATTTTCTTGCTTTTTGCTCGACTTGCCGCAAAGCCTAATTTCAGATTATCTAAAACCGATAAATAAGGAATAATTTCTCGTCCTTGTGGAATATAAGCAATTCCATATTGAGCGCGTTTATAGGTGGGGGCTTTGCTGATATCATCGGCATCAAAGATCATACTCCCTTTACTCAGAGAATTTAAGCCGATAATACTCCGTAAAAGGGTTGTTTTCCCCACCCCATTCCGACCTAATAAGCAGACTAAATCCCCCTTATTGATACTCATAGAAATATCAAATAAAACAGGGGTTTGTCCATAGCCGGCGGTAACATTAGAAACTTCAAGCAGCGACATCGATTCTTTCACGACCGAGATAAACCTCCACAACTTTTGGATTATTTTGAACTTCTTCCACAGTTCCTTCTGCTAAAGTTTGTCCTTGGTGCAGAACAACAATGCGTTGGGCAATTTGTTTAACGAATTCCATATCATGTTCAATGACCACGACGGCATGGAATTCGGACATTGCTTTGATAATTTCTCCCGTGGCGTGAGTTTCTTCTGGAGTCATGCCTGCGGTGGGTTCATCCAGTAAAACGACGGCGGGATCTTGCGCTAAAACCATGCCAATTTCCACCCACTGTTTTTGTCCATGAGAGAGGGAAGAAACTTGGGTTCCTGCATAGTCTATTAAGCCAATACGCTCTAAAACCGATGTGATTTTATGGCGTTTCATGCGGGTTAATTTTGCCGTGATTGCGTTAAAAATGCCGTGTGACCCTTTAAGAGCAAGTAAAAGGTTTTCAAAAACGGTTAATTCATTATAAACGTTAGGATTTTGGAATTTTCGTCCAATTCCCATCCTTGCAATTTCGTGAGGTAGGTGATTAGTCACATCTTTCCCTTGATATTCTACGTGACCGCTTGCAACCGGAGATTTGCCCACAATGGCATCGAGGAGGGTACTTTTTCCCGCGCCGTTGGGTCCGATAATCGTGACAATTTCACGGTCAGTCACGTTTAAGTTAACGCCTTTGAGGGCTTTGAAGCCAGAGAATTCAACTTGTAAGTCTTTAACTGAAAGAATGGGATTCATAAGTTTGTCCTTAGTAACGAGAACGTTTCTTGCGTAAAATTTTCAGGCTTGCTTTGGTTAATTTCTGTAACGGAGTTATCCAATCAATGAGTTGGGCTTGTAAATAGCCTGCTGAAGAGTCGGCAGAAGCAGTTTTGGTTGTGGTTCGAGCAAGGGATAGATTTTTGGGAACTAAACTCATTAAGCCGTTGGGAATAAATAACACAACAATTAGTAGTAAAATCCCAATAATTAATTGCCAGTCTTGAGTGACTTGTTCTGCGTAGTTTTGGACTTGTCCCAGAATCAGTGTCGCAGCAAGAGGACCAATCAGGGTTCCACGACCGCCAATGGCAACCCAAATCACCACTTGGGTGCCAAAGGCAACGGCAAGATAGACCGGAGAAATAAATTGATTGAGAGAAACAAATAAGCCTCCTGCAATTCCCGCAATTCCCGCCGATAACGTCCAGATAAAAATCTTGTAACTGGCAATGTCGTAACCGAGGAAAGAAATCCGACGCTCGTTTTCTTTAATGGAACGGAGAATTAACCCAAAGTTAGATTGTGTCAACCACCATGAACCAATTAAAACTGCCGTGGTGAAGACTAAGCTCATCCAATACAATCCAATTAAGGGAATTTCCGCACCAAAGAAACTTAAGGGGGCTACGTCGGTGATGCCGTTTGTGCCTCCGGTGTAGGCTTGTTGACTGACAAAAAAGGTGGTCAACGCCGAAGAAATGGCAAGGGTAATAATGGTGATATAAACCCCATTGACCCGAGAATGGAAGATAAACCAACCGATAATGTAAGCAAATCCGGCAGGAATTAAGACCATCCCGATCATGGCAATGGGGAAATATTGCAAGGGGGCGATAAACCACGGCAGAGATTCTAAACCATTCCAGACCATAAAGTCGGGTAAAGCAACGCCATAGGTATTGGCTTCGGCGGAAAGGTTCAGTTTTAGGAAATACGCCATGGCGTAACCCCCAAGGGTGAAAAATACGCCTTGCGCAAAACTAAGAATGCCGGTAAAGCCCCAAACTAAGTCTAGAGAAATGGCAAGCGCGCCAAATAGCAACAGTTTTGCCATTAAAGAAGTCTGAAACTCTCCGAGTAGTAACGGTAAGATGGCGAAAATAATAAAACCAATCCCAACCCCGATCGCGCGTTTTTTGGGAAAGGTTGATTCTTGGATTCCTGATAAGGCTTGTGTCATGATAATAGTTCCTTTCTCAACAACGGTTAACCGCGTTTCTGGACGGTGAAGAGTCCTTCTGGGCGATAACGGATAATAATGATGACGGCAGTTAACACAATCACCCGCGCCACGGGATCATTAAGGAAAAACGCGATCGCGGCGTTCGATTCTCCAATCACCACTGCACCGGCTAATGTCCCAATCAGTTTATC
>JAVLCL010000124.1:0-8286 GCA_031580825.1 Halothece sp. Uz-M2-17 | reverse complement strand
TTCTAAACGCATCCAGCAATCAACTCATTCCTGCAATACAAAGTTTTTGTGAAGAGTGTGTTCTCCTAGCGGAAACTTTAAGCCTCGATTGGTTACAAGCCGATATTCAACCCTTACAAACTGCTTTAAAAGAGGATCAGGAAAACCTTTCTAGCATTGCTGAAACAACGCTGAACACTTTACAAGACCATCGCCAACAATGCTTAAACGGGGAAGTAGTCAGTACAGAATCGGAAAGCATTCCGACAGAAACCCCCTCTCCTGAAACAATTGAAACCCCTGAAGCGACTCCCGCCACTGCCCCTGCTGATCCCGGATTGAGCTTAAAAATGCCTGTTACCCGGCTCGATCGCATGAGTAATACCTTTGGAGAACTGATTATTAACTATGAACGGTTGAACTTAATTAGTCAACAACTGCAAGAAGCCAACCGTTCGTTACATAAACATAGCTTCCAACTCTCGCCCATTAAAGAACAAGTCCAAACCTTTTATGACCAACTTGCCACAAACCTGAATTATTTCAATCAAACCCCAAGTAACAATGAATTTGATCCCTTACAACTAGATCAATATAGTCACTTTCATCAAACGTTACAAGACTTTCAAGAATTAATGGTACGGGTGCAAGAAAACCGGGCGGATATTGATATTATTGCTCGTGATTTTCAAGACACCTTAGAAGACCTACGGAACTTTCTTGATACCCTCCGCACTGATATTACCAATTCTCGTTTAATTCCCTTTAAAACTTATGCACAACGGTTTAATGTTCCCCTACAAAACTTAAATGAACGCTATCATAAATCCGTACAACTGCTATTAGAAGGAGAAGAAACCCTTGTTGATCAAGTTATTTTAGAACAGTTACAAACGCCCTTAACCCATCTGTTTCGGAATGCCTTTGATCATGGCATTGAAACCACAGAAGAAAGAATAACTGTTGATAAATCCCCCATTGCGACAATTAAATTTCAAGCAAGATTACAAGGAAATCGGATCTTAATTGATATTAGTGATGATGGTCGCGGAATTAGTTTAGAAAACGTCTTTGCAAAAGCCAAAGCACAAGGGTTAACTGAACGAGAACGTCCTCAAGAATTAACCCGAGACCACATTTTAGAATTTCTATTTTTACCGAACTTTTCTACTGCAAAAACCGTTTCTGATTTGTCCGGTCGCGGAGTCGGTTTAGATGTGGTGCGAATGCAAGTGGAACGCCTCAACGGTACTGTCAGTGTTGATTCCACAGTCGGTCAAGGAACAACCTTTACCCTTTCAATTCCGCTTACTCTTAGTATTTTACCCTTTCTGCTTTGTCGCGCCCAAAAACAAACTCTTGCTATTCCTGCGAGTAAAATTTTAGCCGTGGTTAGCCTGAAAGAAATGTCAGAAAATCAAACTCTGATTTGGCATCAGCAACGGCTTCCCGTTTATCCTTTATTGCAGTTACTTCCCTATCCTGATCCGATTCCCCCCAGTGGTCAAGAACCCATTGGTTTAGTGTTAAATATCAATGAAACGTTAATTGTTGTGGGAATTGACGGCTTACAAGGAGAGCGAGAATTAGTCGTCAAACCCTTTGATCGCACAATTCCGGTTCCGCCTTATGTGGCTGGTTGTACGGTTTTAGGAACGGGGGAAGTGGTTCCTGTGGTTGACCCCGATTATTGGGGTGATCTCTTATCCTCCGTTCAATCGCCAACCCTTTCTTCTAATACAACCCATCAAACAGACAAAGATCCAACTATTTTAGTGATTGATGATTCGGTAGCAGTTCGACGCAACCTAGAAAGTTTACTCACTAAATCAGGCTATGACGTGATTAGTTGTCGCGATGGGAAAGAAGCCACTGCAACCCTTGATGAACCAGGAAAAGAAATTAATGTCGTCATTTCTGATATTGAAATGCCTCGTTTAGATGGGTTTGGTGTTTTGCAAGCGATCCGGTCTCATTCTCGTTGGCATTCTCTCCCCGTAATTATGCTAACCTCACGGGAACACGAACGACATCGACAAAAAGCGTTTAGTTTGGGTGCAACGGACTATATTGGGAAGCCATTTAGTCCGCAAAAGTTATTAGCAACAGTTCAACAGTATGCCTTGGAGACAGTAAAACAATAGCGCGATCGCGCTCTAACTTCCCATAACATTAAGCCAATCAAATACTTCCTTGGCGGTAATCTCCCAGTCTTGCAAACAATCCAACACCGGTAACTGTTCTGCTTCCGATTTAATTTCTGGCATTTGACCGGATTTCAAAATCAGCACTGACTCATCTTCCGGATCAATCAACCAACCTAATTGCGCCCCTTGATGCAAACAAAATAGAATGTTCTTCATTACCTTGTTCACGGATTGTTCCGGGGAAAGGATTTCGATCATCCAGTCGGGGGCAATTTCAATGCGGTTTTTGATTCTCCCTTTGTTAGTCACTGGGATGCGACTCCACTCAAACACAGCGATATCAGGGACGATTGAGCGTTCTGAAAACGTACAGCGGAGTTCGGTCAAAGCCAAAGCAAGCTGTTGGGGTTCGCTGACGGCATTAATTGCTTTGGTGAGGCGAGTTTGCAAGATGCTGTGTTTCCCTTGAGGCATGGGTTTTTGATAAACCTCTCCATCAATATATTCACTAGCCGGTTTGGTTTCTGGCAGTTCGAGAAATTCCGCTAACGTCAATTTTTGGGAAACTGAATCAGTTGTTACCATGGCTTTGTCTCCTTGTTGCTGATTCTCCTTAATATCCGAGTAGGGTAGGCAATGCCCACCCTAGACTGTTTTGATTAAGTAATCACAGAGGGTTCATCGCGCCCAGTAAACTTCTTAATTTCGGCGATTTCATGGGCAATCTGAATTAAGTCAGCAAGGGCGGTTTGGGTATCTTCATTTTGCTTGCTTTGATTCCCTTCATAGCGTTCTAGATAAACTCGCAAGGTCGCCCCCTGAGTTCCAGTTCCCGAAAGACGGAAGACAATGCGCGATCCATCTTTAAAGACTAAGCGGATGCCTTGTTTTTCCGCAACGCTGCCATCAATGGGATCTTTATAGCTAAAGTCATCTGCCAGATCAACTTCATAACCATGAAACTTTTGTCCGGGGAAACTGGATAAGCGCGATCGTAGCTGATCCATTAACTCATTAGCGGGATCTTTCGCCACTTCTTCGTAATCGTGACGAGAATAATACGTGCGTCCATAGGTTTGCCAGTGTTCTTTAACAATTTCCTCTACACTTTGTCCGCGCTTGGCAATAATATTTAACCAGAATAAAATTGCCCAGAGTCCATCTTTTTCTCGGACATGGTTAGAACCGGTGCCAAAACTTTCTTCCCCGCAAAGTGTGACTTTCCCTGCATCTAAAAGATTACCAAAGAATTTCCAGCCAGTCGGCGTTTCATAGCAGTTAATCCCCAGTTTTTTCGCCACGCGATCGGCAGCTTGAGAGGTGGGCATCGATCGCGCAACTCCAGTAATTCCTTTCGCATACCCCGGCACTAAAGTGGCATTTGCTGCTAGAATCGCCAAACTATCACTGGGGGTAACAAAAAAGTGATTCCCTAAAATCATATTGCGATCGCCGTCGCCATCAGAGGCTGCACCAAACTCCGGCGCATTATTCCCATACATAATCTCGACCAACTCACGGGCGTAAACCAAGTTCGGATCAGGATGTCCGCCACCAAAATCTTCGAGGGGTTCCCCATTACGAACCGTTCCTGCGGGGGCTTGCAAGCGGTTTTCTAAAATTTCTTTCGCGTAAGGACCTGTGACCGCATGAAGCGAGTCCATAACAACGCGGAAACCGCCACTGAGTAACTTGCGAATCGCATCAAAATCAAAAATGGATGCCATCAGATCCGCATAATCGGCAACCGCATCCACCACTTCTACAGTCATCTCGCCCAGCTTATATTCCCCTTGCTGATCGAGATTAATATCATCGGCTTCGAGAACTTTATATTCGCTAATTTCCTTACTCTTAGCAAAAATTGCTTCGGTCACATTTGCGGGTGCAGGTCCCCCATTGGGCGTGTTAAATTTAACCCCAAAATCACCTTCGGGACCGCCTGGGTTATGACTCGCTGATAAAATAATTCCCCCAAAGGCTTGATATTTGCGGATGAGACAGGATGCAGCAGGAGTGGAAAGGATTCCCCCTTGTCCCACTAAAACACGCCCCACGCCGTTGGCAGCAGCCATTTTAAGAATCGTTTGAATGGCAGTGCGGTTATAATAGCGACCATCGCCCCCTAAAACCAGACGCTGTCCTTGGTAGTGATCAAGACTATTAAAGATAGATTGAATAAAATTTTCTAAGTAGTGCGGTTGCTGGAAGGTTGGAACCGCCTTACGCAGCCCAGATGTGCCTGGTTTTTGATCATCAAATGGTTTTGTCGCAACGGTACGAATATTCATAGAATTTTAGCCCATAGCAGTCATCACTTAGCTTATCGCGATTTGCTCTAGTATAGGAGAAGGAGTGAGCGAGGGGCGTTAAACAGAAAATAAATTCTTAGACATTATTTTACACAATTAGTCATTTCAATAAGTTTCTAAGCCTGATGTTTATATTTATAGCCATCTTTCTGGTGAACCACTCTTGAAACATAAGATAGTTTAGTTCCTAATCTTTTACGATTTTTCGGGTAAATCTCACAGTTTCCGTCAGAATAAGGACACAAGCGTCCTGTCCATTGACCTTGATTCTTTCCTTTGGGAATATCGACTTGTACAATATCTCCTGTTTGAAAGCCTTGAATTGGTCTTAAAGGACGATGCTTGATGGGATATCCATATTTATTAGTTTGGCATTTTTGTCTTCCCCCTGTCCCAGTCGCTGTTACTATTAGTGGTTGATGAGAGAGAATAGTTAAGGTTTTAACCTCTCCAACACAAGCAGCATCTAAACAATGTTCTTTTGGTAATCCCAAACGAACTCGATTCATCTTGGTTTGCGCTCCTGTTGCTGTTTTAATCGGTCGATAATGAGACATTACCTCGACAATCCGATTACGAGTAGCATTAACAGCCGATGCGTCTTTTAGAGGACTTTTAGCTTGTTTAAGGACACTTTCAAGGAGAGAGGGTTTTCTTTTTAAGAAGTCTTTAATTGACTTGTCTCCCTTCTTCTGATTACATCTCTCACAAGCCAGACAAAGGTTGCTAACTCGATTACTCCCTCCTTTAGACTTGGGGTGGATATGCTCAACTTGAAGAGGAACATTTTCTTTTTTACAGTAAGTACATTTTCTTTCCCATTTCTCTAAGAGGTATTCTCTTACTGTATAGCCTTGCAATGTTCCTTGCTGGTACTCTTTTCCACTAATTTCAGGGTTTTCCATGAATTGAGTATCAAACTTAACTTTTTCGATCCAGATTTCTCGGACTGGACAAAACTTAAGTAGTCTCTTTACCCAAGTCTCTGTTGTCTGAACTCTGTGCATTAGAGAAGGAGGTAGCCAACCTTCTTGACGCTTACGGTTTAAAAATCGAGGCTGTCGATAACGTAGTTTAGAACGTCGTTGTCTTCTTAATGCTCGTCTTTGCTCTAAACGTTTTTTGATGATACCTCCTTGATGCTCTAGTTGCATTCTCCAAACCACCTCTCCTCTATCAGTTACTAAAGCAAAACCTGTTACTTTAGAACCAGGATCAATCTTTAGAATTAATGGAGTTACATTTGGACTGAAAATCTCCTGTTTCAGAATGAGGGTAAAAGGAAACACTCTAAAGACCGCCGCCTTACCAGAAGAAAGTAATTGTCTTGCTCGTTTTGGATGAACTGGTTTTAGTGGTGTTTTTTTCTGGTCAATAACAAAAACATAGTTGGACATAGTTTTAGTGGCTTCTTAAGCCAATCTGAAAAACAGTTAGGTGGGCCTCGATAATGTTAAAAAGGCTTTTTACAGCTAGAACACGAGCTTATAAACCTTCGCTCTAAGTTTAATTCATAGCCCACAGTGCCAAGTGCTGGCGTTCACACTTGGGTGTGATGACCAATTTAACGGAGTGTGCCTTTTGACAGGACTTAACACTAAATCTGCACGTTCGTTAGCTTATAGCTTCGACAAAGTTTATACAACCTTGTCTAGGTTTTTACGAACGGTTGATAGTAGGACGCGCTGGGGAAAGGAAAAATGATCGCGCTTTGCTTGCTTTTCAATCGTTGCGGAATGTTTTGGGAAATCACTGATGTATCTAGAACCACCTTGATCACTGGTTGACGGACAAAACTTCTGAAGCTCCTATTCTATCGTAGGTTGGGAAGCGCGAAGTCTAACTCAACAAGACCCTTGCTGGTGTTGGGTTTCGTTACCTCAACCCAACCTACGTTTTGAATCTTTTGTCAGTCAATCAGCCTTGAGCATTAGCCTTGATTTTCATAATCTTCCGCGATTAGAGTCTTAATGCGGTTAAATTCTCCCCATAATTCCGTAGCGGGTTTAGGAGAAGCAGACTGGGCTTTTTCTTTAGCAGCGTTTAATGTTTTTCTCGCGTTTTGAACTTCTAAATTCGTTGGCGAATCTGATAAGCAACTTTCCATGAAATCTAATAAGTCTAAAATATCTTTTTGTTTTTCTACAGGTAGTTTACGAAACTTTTCTAAGACGGTTTGTTCAAGATTAGCAGTTATTTTGGAATCCCTAGCGGATCGGTGAGAGGTTTGCTAATATTTGTTGTTAGGCAACAGCATACTAGCTTTTATCCTCATCTTCATCCTGAGCGAGTTGTTGCAGGGTTTCTACAGGGGGTTGGGGATTTTCCGCGATCGCGCTCCTCAAAGATATTATTCAATCACGCGATCGCGCTCCTCCCTCAACGAGACAGAAACCCGATCGCGCTTGTTTCTCTTCGATTTCTGATCAGGATTATTTAAAAGGAGTTGAAACAACTCTCACTGAATAGTGACGATTCATTTTGATAGAAAGGCAAAAAAGAGGTTTTTATGAAAATCAATTATGATTCTATAGAAAAAACAGCCTATATTGAATTATTCTCTTCAGAAATCATCGAATCGGAAGAAGTGACTTCAGGGATTGTTTATGATTTTGATGCTCAAGATAAAATTGTTGGCATTGAGTTATATCATATTGGAAAACTGTCAATTGAAGAACTTAAGAGTCTTTATCAAGTGTTGGAAACTAGAGAGGAAAAGCAACAATTCAGTGATTTCCTAACGTCTTTAATTGCTGTCCAAGCAGCTTAAATATTGGGGAAAGTCTTCAATCTAAATTTTATTAATAGCAATTACCAGCAATTTGAAGTGGTTGTTTTTCCATTTCCACCAAACGCGATCGCGCTCCTCAAAGATATTATTGAACCACGCGATCGCGCTACTGCCCAAGAGTCTTTGCAACAATTATTTAATTTCTAATTTGACCGCGCTTCTGTCTCAACTCTCTGGGCTGTTTCCAGAATTAGGATTGCTCTTTTGTTGAATGATGCGCTCCCATTCCTCTAATGATCAAATTTTACCTTTGAGAGAGGCTTCTAATTTCTGAAAGAAAATGTCTCATGTTTGGTCGTCAGCAGGGTTACTCATTTTAGGTGGTTAAGGTTATTTGAGTCCTCTTTCTCTGAGAGCGCGATCGGCTGTGTCGCGTACCCCCCAGTGTTCATCCTGAGCCAGAGAATGGAGAATTTCTACAGGAGTCTTGGGATTTACAGCCACACTCTCGCGTACCCCCAAATCTTCATCCCGAGCCAGAGAATGGAGAATTTCTACAGGAGTCTTGGGATTTCGAGCGATTCCTGTAAGTTGATCTAAGGCTTTCCATCGTACCCCCCAGTGTTCATCCTGAGCCAGAGAATGGAGAATTTCTACAGGAGTCTTGGGATTTCCCGCCACCTCCCAGCGTACCCCCGAATCTTCATCCTGAGCCAGAGATTGGAGAATTTCTACAGAAGTGTTAGGATTTTTAGCCACCCCTGAGCGTACTCCCGAAATTTCATCCTGAACCAGAGAATGGAGGATTTCTACAGGAACGTTGGAATTTTCCGCCACTCCTGAGCGTACTTCCCAACGTTTATCCTGAGCCAAAGATTGGAGAATTTCTACAGGAGTGTTGGGATTTTGAGCCATCTCTAAGGCTACCAACAAACGTTTATCCTGAACCCGCCGATGTTCATCCTGAACGAGAGATTGGAGAATTTCTACAGGAGTATTGGGATTTTCCGCCACGCTCTCGCGTACCCGCCGATGTTCATCCTGAGCGAGAGAATGGAGAGCTTCTACAGGAGTATTGGGATTTTCCGCCACGCTCTCGCGTACCCGCCGATGTTCA
>JAVLCL010000123.1:0-8324 GCA_031580825.1 Halothece sp. Uz-M2-17 | reverse complement strand
GGTGTAGAACATAAAAGCTAACTAATAACAATATACTGATCGTAAAAGAAAATTCTTATGGGTGAAAGCTAGAACACTTCACTTTAAACCATACTTTCTATATTAAGTCACTATCACAGGACGATTGAATCACACTCACTTACAGCAGTATAATCCAAGATGAACATTATTAAAGAAAGGAAGAGATGCTTGATTAAATTGAGATAAAGAGGCGAAGGCGCGAGAAATAACCATATCATGTTCTAAACAAAAAAAGGTTCAGGGAGGGATTCACACTCATTTTGCCAGGCTTCTAAATACATCTCCATCACTTCTTCCCCATTGCGAGTCTTACCATGGATGCAAGGCATAACAAAGCGATCACGAAACTCAGCAATTGTGACCAAAAAGATTTGCTGTTAAGCGCGATCGCGCAAATAAGAGAAAGAAACAAACGTATTAAGATATTAATTAGATAATGCTTTCGAGGCGCGATCGCTGCTAGAGTTTTTATTCTGACTCGCGATCGCAGCTTGTTGCCAGATTTGTCTCACTTCACTATGGGAAGAATGCATTGAGAAGAGAGAAGAATTTTCAGGTGAAGGTAAACTCTTTTTAATTGCAGCTTTGAGAACGGGTTTTCCTATTTTAATTGCAGCTTTGAGAACGGGTTTTCCTAATTTCATTACCGCAGGAAGGACTAGAGTATTGACGGCAATCACACTTAAACCTGCTACCGCGAGAGGATGACTGCCATTACCATCTTCAATAATTTCTTTCAGGTGGAAGGAAAGAACGGACTTATCCCAGTGAATTAATGACATAACTTAAACTCCTTAAACGCAATTGAAAATATTGACACTAACTGACTCACAAGTTAATAACTCTTCGTAATAAGTGATTGCAACTAACCCTCTTATAACTAGAACTGTTTAGTAAGACTGATAATCGAATCAATTCCTTCTAGCAGTTGCTTAACCATCAGTTTTCTCAACTTTTTAATGATGATATAAACCAATCACCAACTGATGCTGGCTTGCTCAATAAATATAAAAGCAGTATTTCGATTGAGATGATTTATACAAATCTTACCAGATTTAATGAAAATTGCATGCAAGTAGGAAGATCTAGCTGCGCGATGCCCGAAGGGCGGTAGCTTTGCTACATTGCGCCCCAGATATAACCCCAATAAAATCAAGATGATCAATCGCCTTTGCTACCATGATTTTAGACTCATCGTGCCCTAGGAGGTCAGAGAATGAGCCGTTTCAGTTCCACAAAAATTCCGACAGACACTTGGATAACCGGCAGTTGGGATAATTATTTGCAGGTGTTAGCGGATCTGACTGATGAAAAGGCAAAAAGTTATTATTACAACCATCAGATGAGGATTGAAATTTCACCTGTTGGAAATGATCACGTTAGCGACCACAATATTGTCATTTATGCGGTGAATTTATTTGCTGCAATTCATAATATTGACTTAAACGGAAAAGATAATTGCACCTATCGCAAAACAGGAGTAAGAGAAGCACAACCTGATGTTTCTTTCTACATTGCAGAAACAGCAGAAACGATTCCTTGGGGAACGGGAATTGTTGATCTTGAACAATATCCGCCCCAGACTTTAGTAATTGAAGTAGCAAATACGTCTTTATTAGATGATAAAGGAAATAAACGGTTACTCTATGAAGATTTAGGTGTCAGTGAATACTGGATTATTGATGTGCAAAATGTAGAAATCCTCGCTTTTGCGATTAGAAATCAAGGGAGTTATCGCATTCGAGAATCGCAAGTTTTATCAGGGTTAGAGATTCGTTTATTAGAACAAGCCTTTCAACGCACTCGCTTAATAAATCATGGGAAAGTCAGTGCTTGGTTAATGCAACAGTTTCAAAAATAGAGCGCGAAGGACAAGACCGATCAAAACCTATACAGAATAACCTTTTCAATAGATCCGTTTTCACCTTGATTAAAATATTCATTTAGAATTGAAGAAAAAATCTATACACTGTTCTGGATATGTTTATCCCTCCGAAACGCTCTCCTAGTCCAGCTAATGGCGTTCTTTACCGACAGGGTGATGTTCTCCTTAAAAAGATTACTCACTTACCCACTGGCTTGCAAAAACATTCTGGAGTCACACTTGCACTAGGAGAAATAACGGGTCACTCTCACCGCATTCAAGAAACCGATCGCGCTCAACTTTGGCAACAAGGCAATCAGCTATTTTTGGAAGTGACAGCCCCTGCAACACTCATCCATGAAGAACACAGCGCGATCGCGCTTTCAGAAGGCATTTATCAAGTTTGGCGACAGCGCGAATATCGTCCTGAGGCTTATGTGGAGGTGGAAGATTAATGTTAAAAATGATCTCAGGCGGACGGATTCCCAAGCAGCGACGACAACCGCATCCTCCCCAACCCAAAGAACCGCTAACCCCAGAACAAGCCCGAAAACGGATTCTGAACCATCAAGGGTTTGACGGAATGCGTATTTTAGGACATTTAGATTTAAGTGGTGCATCCCATCTTTATGATTTACCGAATAACCTGAGTTGTGAAAGTCTTGATCTAAGCGATTGCGTGAATCTCTCTCGGCTTCCCGAGGGGTTGCACGTTACTTATTGGATTGAAGTGGCTGGGAGTGGTTTGACTCATTTAGAAGCAGGTCATGGCTTTATTTTACGCTGGCGGGGCGTTCCCATCAGCGATCGCGCACTGGTTAATCCTGATTCCATCACAGGTCAAGAAATTCTTAATACCGACAATGTTGAGTTACGGCGGGTGTTAATTGAACGGTTGGGATATGAAAAATTTTTACAGCAAGTGGGGGGAATTATTCGCGATCGCGATCAGGATGTAGGAGGGGAACGTCAACTGATTGCAGTTCCCTTTGAAGACGACGAACCATTGATGGTGTTAAAAGTGATTTGTCCTTCTACCAGACAGCTTCACCTCTTGCGCGTTCCCCCCGATATGGAAACTTGTCATCAAGCAGCAGCTTGGGTGGCAGGGTTTAACAATCCCGATCTTTATCATCCCGCGATCGAAACTTAACTAGCAACAGTGGGTTGCACAAAGCGTTTAATCTCACCGCAAGCAATGTAAGATTTCCCATCAGGGGCAGTCTTGACTTCATCCACCACATACAGCATTCCCTCTTCTCGAATCGAACGGGGAAACCGCATATTCCAATCGGGTTCGTAGCCATCAGAAACCACGCGGGCGCGGAGTTTTTTGCGATCTTTCACACATTGCACCAAAATTCCTTCCCCAACTGTGTCTGTCGTCGTCAGATCGTTAATACTGGCGGGACCTTTAGCGGGTTTTCTCGAACTGACTGGTTGGGTGCGAGTTGGTCTTGAAAAGGGATCAGGTTCTCCAGGCTTGCTTAATCGAGAAATTTCGCCTTGTACTCGGTAAAAACTGCCATCTTTGGATAATTCTAAACCTTCTACCACATATTGCGCCCCCTCAGCACGAATTGCTCTCGGAAACTGCACATTTTTGGTCTGATCATATCCGTCTGACGACACTTTAATCCGCAGCTTACCTTTTTCCCGAACACAGTACAGTTCAACGCCAGAACCCACGTCAGAAGCCACTGCAAGCTCGCTCACTTCTTCCCCAGGAGCAACCCCACGCGCAGCTAAATCGCTACGGTTACGAACCATTGTCTGGTAACTTTGATCACGTAATTCTTTTCGTCCAGCATTCCCTAGCTGTTTGTTCGCAATACGACTGGCGAAATACTCCAGTTGCTCGATTTCTTCAGCAATTTCAAAATTCTCATTTAATCCCTTATCCTGAAGGGTTTTGATCGTTCCCCGTAACGTTTGTTCCCCTTGTTCATGTTGACCGCGCTCGGCGAGATCAAGGGCAACTTCTTTCGCTTTCGCAATACTGAGCCGACTTAATTCTAAGATAATCTCACTAGAAGCACTTTGGGCTGCTTCTTCCACTGTTCCCACTGACGCAACAATATCTGTGCTTCCTGAAACTGATTGAATGGCATTATTTTCAACGACATCAGCGCGGTAGTGGAGTTTCATGACGGGTAACTCTCCCCCTTTTGCTGCGGGTAGGGCTAACTGTAACCCCAGTAACTTATCTTCTCCCTCATAGAGTTCTCCCAGTGCAATTTCCGTTTGACCTTGATCGGTTGCGGTGACTTGCGCCAAACTCAGCGTCTCCAGCAATTGCACACCATCCGGCAACTCTAGGGTTGCAACTAAGTTTTGACCAACAACTGCCCGCAATGTATCTAACTCAATACTAAAAACTTCTTCTGCTTCATCAACACTTTGAATAAAATAGAAGTTGCCACTGGCAGCCCTTGCCATCCCAATCAATAAATCTTCATTGAACCCTTGGGCAAATCCTAAAGTTGTTGTAACGATTCCTTCCTCTGCTTTTTGTTGTGCCGTATTCGTAAGAACAGTGGGGTCAGTGATGCCCATATTAGCCAGACCATCGGTTAACAAAAGCACCCGATTAATTTTTTGCGGATCAAGTCCCTGTTTTACATAGTCACAACCTTGCAACCATCCTCCAGATAAATTTGTAATTCCCCCAGCCCTCACCTGAGTAATGGCTTTTTTGAGTGCTGTTTTGTCGGTTACTTTTTGCGGAGGGATAATCGTATCAATGTGATCGTCATAAACCACCACTGAGAGAATATCGTCTGGAGTCAGTTGATCCACCACCGCTTCTGCTGCTTTTAAGGCATGATACAAGGGAGAGCCAGCCATTGAACCTGAGCGATCAATCACTAGAGAAAGATTCAGATTCCGTCGGGGAGATTCGGGTAAGTCGGGACGAAATCGAATGAGAAGACTTGTATTTAATGCAGATTCTGCTGGTAAGATGGGCTGCTCGAAGTGATAACTGGTTTTGATCATTGCTGTAACTCCCGTCTTCTAACAAAGAACAAGTTATAGCATCTATCATGCCAGAGAATGTTCGCTCAATTACTAATGGTTTCCTTTTCAATTCTGGGTATGATTTGTATTTGTTCGCGATCGCGCAACGATTGAACGATACATAATTAAAATGATTCGGTTTTTATTTTTAGACCTTGATTCAGCAACGCCTGAAAAGCGATTGATAAATTTTGAACAGCGCGATCGCGCTAAGCTAAGTTTGGTAATATGGATTTTAATGCCGGATATGAGCTACCAATGATTTGTACACCTAATGAACTGATATGAAATTAGATCGCATCATTAGTAATCCCAGTAATCCCAAGCCTATAGTTTATCATGAGTCAAAAAAATATTTGAAGTAAAATAGAATAGTATTTTATTATTTTTTAGAGTAAAATCACGCAAAAAAAGCTAACTCAAAGTAATTATTTTTCAGTTTTATTATGACCAATTCATCTCCAATTAATGTAATGATTAGTAGTCGCGTTTATACCGAAATCAAAAAAGAAGATGGTTCTAAGTGTACATTAAAAGAATTACGACAAGACATTAAGGAATTGATTGAATCTGTGCAAATCTTCAATAAGCAAATATTTAATGTCTGGATATCAGAAGAACCTTCTGATGTTAATGCTACTGAAAATTCTTGGGATACCTGTATGCGCCAAGTCAAACAATGTAACTTGTTCTTATGTATTTATACAGGAGAAGCTGGATGGGCTAAAAATGGTGGTGATATTGGTATTTGTCATGCCGAATTAGAATCTGCAGTTAATTATGAGCCTGGTAAAGTGGTTATGATAAATATTGAGAAACTTGTCGCAAAAGAACTCAAAACTGAAGATGATGAAAAAAAGAGAAATGAGCGCTTTATAGACTATGTTAAAAAAATAAATTTAATGCGACACGGGAAACCTAAAAATTATCAAGAAGCTCTAAACAAAGTACAAGATGCTCTAAGAGATGCCTTAGTACAGCTAGTTCATTTAGGAAATAGAGAATCTTCTAGAGGAAAATATAACTCTGGTATTGCTCTTCACTGGTCTCGAATGAGTTTTCAGCAACGAAAAAATGAGATAGAAAATGTTTCTAGTAATTACCTTATAGATAACGGTGGGGAAAATATTGGTAATAAGTTAATTCAATTTCCTAAATTATCATCATCTCGACCAGAAGTAGGGGTTGGCTTTCTTTGTCACTGTGTTCCTGATTCAATGTCCACTTCCGCAGCCCGTGAGTTAGTTGGACAGCCTTTTTTACGTGATCATGAGTATGCTCATATTATGCAAGATCAGGAATGTTCTGGACCAATACACTTCATTGGAGTCTATAAAAATGTAACTGAGTTACAGGCAAAAAATTTACTGGGATTTCCTGATGCTTTAATTATCAAGGCACCTTTTGGAATTTATATTGCTGACAATGTGCAGAAAATACAAATGGTATTTCTTGCCAATTGCCGTGATGAATCTTCAACTAGGCATAATCTTACACGATTTTTTGATTGGATTAATGAAACTGGTGAAAATGATTTTATTGTTGCACGTGCCAGTTCTAGGAAAAGAATAGTAGATGCTATTAATCAAGAAAAAGAAGATGACAAGTAAAATCTTACTCTTCTTCTGGATGGGTAAAAGCAACCATTAACTCCCAGTCATGAATCAGAATAGTTCCCCCACGGCGATAACTGACAGCCGTTTCCATCTTCTTTAATAAACGGGTGCATTCTTCATAAGTAATCCCGACCATTCGCGCCATTTGATAATAAGGAAGTTTCACATTTAAAATCTCTCCTTCCTTTTGCTGCGTTGTTCCATATTCTTGCGCTTGATAGAGAATTAAACGGGCTAACCGTACTGTTGCGCGTTCGGAAATTAAACCGTGTACCGTTTCATGTAAATGCTGTAATCGCTGATTAAAGGTGGCGAGAATTTGCAATGCGATTTCTGGGGTTTCCTGAATCGCATCAATAATGGCATTTTTATCGATCATCACCACCACGCATTTTTCTTGACACATCACAGTGGCGGGTGCAATCTGATTGCCAAACATCGCGGGGGCTGCAAACATTTCTCCCGCGTGAATCATCCTCACCACCGTTTCTTTTCCCGTTGTTGCCGTTTTTTGAATTTGTAACTTTCCCTCGACTAAGGCGAATAAACAGGCTGGTAACTCATCTTCCTCAATCATGACCATCTCTTGTTTCTGAAACGTCCGAATTTCGGCATGAGGTTGGAGTTGCGATAAGTTCTCTTCAGAGAGAGTGCGGAGTATCCAAAGCTGTTGCAGTTGTTCAATCGTTGCCAACATAAAGGCGAAACTGAGCTACCTCAGAGAAATAGCTGAAAATTTTTGTCATTTTAAAACTATAGCAATTTCCCAGACAGGGATTAGCAACGGATCTCTCCCTCTCGATGAGGAATCAAATCATGAGTACCACAGCGTCAAAATTTAATCTTAAAACGGCTCCCGGACATGAAGTGCTTGCCAAAGCTGGCAAAACCGTCTTGCGCCCCGGTGGGTTAGAAGCCACCCGTCAACTGCTAGAGTGGGCTGATTTTCAACCCCGGGAAACCGTCTTGGAATTAGCTGCCAGTTTTGGGAAAAGTGCCATTTGGCTGGCGCAGCGTTACGGCGTGCGAGTGATTGGGATTGAACGGAATCCTGAGAGTGTCCGCATTGCCCAAGAAAACATCCGTCAAGCGGGATTAGAAGGACAAGTGGAAGTCCGTGAGGGGAATATTTTTAACCTTGCAGAAATCACTGAAACCTTTGATTATGTCTTCGCTGAAGCCATTTTGACCATGCAGTCAGCGAACGGGAAAGCGAAGATTTTAGCAGGGATTGAGAAGGTGCTGAAACCAGGAGGAATCTTCCTCTCTCATGAAATGATTGCGGGTGGAAATCGAGACGAGATTGACCGCGCCCTTTCGCAAGTGATTCGGGTGAATGCTCAGCCTTTATCCGAAACGGAATGGGAACAAGCTTGTACAGAAGCGGGATTAAGCATCAAACAAGCCAAAACTGGAGAAATGGGCTTACTCAACCCCAAACGAGTGATTGAAGATGAAGGGCTATTCCCGGCGCTGAAAATTGCTTGGAATGTCCTCACCCAAGCGGAAATCAGAGAGCGCGTTTTCCAAATGAGAAGTACTTTTAATCAATACCGTAACCAACTCGGTTACATTGCTTTTTCGGCAATTAAGGAGTAATCAATCATGGCTGCAACTATTACTAATGCTGACACTGGCTATCACAATACGCTCAAAAATCTCATTGAGTATCCTGAAACGGGAATTTTAAGCAAAGTTTTTGTCAAAGATGCCCACAGTCAACAAAACCTCTTTTGTCTGGCAGCAGGAACCACGCTAGAAGAACATACTTCGTCTAAAAACGCTACTGTGATGGCAATGGAAGG
>JAVLCL010000122.1:0-8338 GCA_031580825.1 Halothece sp. Uz-M2-17 | reverse complement strand
CTTACAGGACCTCCGGTGCGAGAGAGACGATTTTGGTAAAGTTTTTGTCGCGTAGTTCCCGAGCAACTGGACCAAAAACCCGTGTTCCTCTGGGGTTATTGTCCGCATTAATAATGACAGCAGCGTTATCGTCGAAACGAATACTCATCCCACTGTCTCGGCGTTCGGGATAGCGTGTGCGCACAATAACGGCGCGGATAATGTCAGATTTTTTCACTTGCATATTGGGGAGGGCATCTTTGACAACGCCGATAATCACATCCCCAATGCGCCCGTAAGGAGCGTTCCCCGCCCGCATCACGCGCAAGCATTGAATTTTACGAGCGCCACTGTTGTCAGCAACGTTAAGAATGGTCTCTTGTTGGATCATTGTTCTTCTGGTTCTGAGGTAAGGGGTTGAGGCGGTTCTTGACCGCTAGCTGATTCGATAATGGAAGCAACCGTCCAGCGTTTCGTTTTGGAGAGAGGACGGGTTTCTACAATCCGAACGCGATCGCCTTCTTGACAATCGTTGTTCTCGTCATGGACTTTGTAACGTTTGGTGGTAACAACGGTTTTGCCATACTTCCGACTGGGCGCACGGTTTTCAACGGCAACCACAATGGTCTTTTGCATTTTGTTACTGACCACCACGCCAATTCGTTCTTTGGTTGTCATGTTTTACTTATTCCTCCGCTGGTTCTGATGAGGGAGTTACTGCTTTTTGATTGGCAATTTCTCGTTCCCGTTCGACGGTGAGTAATTGCGAAATCCGATGTTTGAGATGCTTAAATTCGTGAGGTTTGGCTTGGTCTTCTTGGCGGGTTCCCTGTTTGAAGCGTAAATTGAAGAGTTCTCGTTTTGCAGCAATAATTTCTTGAGAGAGTTCTTCATCGCTTAAAGCCCGCGCATCAGCAATTTTTGGTAAGGGCATAATTCCTCCTTATTCTTCACGGACTAAAAACTTCGTTTTGATGGGAAGTTTTTGAGCTCCCAAGCGCATTGCTTCTTGGGCTACCTCTTTACTGACACCACCAATTTCAAACATGATCCGTCCTGGTTTAACAACGGCAACCCAATATTCAGGATTCCCTTTACCAGATCCCATCCGAGTTTCTGCAGCTCGCATGGTGATTGGTTTATCAGGGAAAATCCGAATCCAGATTTTTCCGCCCCGACGGAGATAACGGTTCATCGCCCGACGAGCAGCCTCAATTTGGCGAGAATTAATCCAACAGGGTTCAATAGCTTGCAGGGCAAAATCACCAAAATTGATGGTGTTCCCACGGTGGGACAGCCCTTTCATTCTCCCTCTTTGTTGTTTCCGAAATTTCGTGCGCTTAGGACTTAGCATTGTTTTTTCTTTTTAATGATTTGTCTTTAGTCCTTGGTGATTAGTAACTAATGACGAATGACTATTTTTCTTCAGAACGGTCTTCAAATTTTTGACGACGGGGTTGACGACGGGGAGTGGGTCCCACTTCTGCGGGTTGCTCCTCGTCTTCAGGGAGAATTTCTCCTTTGAAGACCCAAACTTTAACCCCTAAAATGCCGTAGATAGTTTCAGCAGTTCGGTAAGCATAGTCAATATCGGCACGCAGGGTATGGAGGGGGACTCGTCCTTCTCGTGTCCATTCAGTACGGGCAATTTCCGCGCCGTTGAGGCGACCACTAATTTGAATTTTGATCCCTTGCACTTCCGCTCGTTGCGCTCGTTGCATCGCTTGACGAACGACCCGACGGAAGGAAACCCGACGTTCCAATTGTTGGGTAATATATTCGCCAATAAGAACTGCGTCCGCATCAACTTGGGAAACTTCACTGACGTTGATACTAATTTGACGATTTCCCCCAAGGAGTTGTTGTAGTCCAACTCTTAGCGATTCGATGCCACTGCCACCGCGACCGACGACAACACCAGGGCGAGCAGTATGAATTTGGAGGCTGATTTGATCGGCTTTCCGCTCAATGTGAGTTGCTGAGATGCCAGCGTTATTGAGGGTTTTATCGATATAGTTACGGATTTTGAAGTCTTCTTGTAAGAGTTCGGGGTAGCGTTTGGAGTCAGCATACCAGCAAGACATATGTTCTTTGGTGATGCCGAGTCGCAATCCCGTTGGATGAATCTTTTGTCCCATAATGTTTCTATTCTTCGGTGGTTGGTGCGACAGCGATGGTGATGTGACAGGTGGGTTTACGGATTTGGTAGGCGCGTCCTTGGGCTCGGGGGCGGAAGCGTCTCAAGCTGGGTCCACCGTCAGCATAGGCTTGGCTAATGACCAAATTGGCACGATCAAGCCCTTGATTATGTTCAGCGTTGGCTGCTGCGGAACGGAGGGCTTTTAAAACTGGGTCACACGCCCGATAGGGCATGAATTCCAGCATGATTAGAGCTTCTCGATAAGAACGACCGCGGATTTGGTCTAACACCCGTCGCACTTTATGGGGGGACATTCGGATATAGCGCGCGATCGCTTTCGTTTCAACACTGGTATCTACTGGCATAGTTTCCTCGCTAATTCTTTAATTTATCTCCGCGCTTTTTTATCGCTTTTGGCGTGTCCTTTAAATGTGCGAGTCGGAGCAAATTCCCCTAATTTATGTCCGACCATTTGGTCGCTGACAAAAACAGGAATGTGCTGTCTGCCGTTATAAACTGCGATTGTATGTCCCACCATTTGCGGAATGATGGTGGAAGCGCGTTTCCAAGTTTTAATGACTTCTTTTTTGTCCGCTGCGTTGAGTTGCTCGATTCTTTTGAGCAACTTGTCGTCAACATAAGGACCTTTCTTTAAAGAACGACCCATAATTTTTTCCTCTTCTACAATGTTTGATTCTTAGTCAACGGTTTAGCCACGAATTACGAGCGACGACGAACAATTAACTTGTCACTATTTTTCTTGGCTTTACGAGTTTTAGCCCCCAAGGTTGGTTTACCCCAAGGCGTGAGCGGGCTAGGACGACCAATGGGAGCCCGTCCTTCACCACCACCATGGGGGTGATCAACAGGGTTCATTACACTACCCCGAACTTTGGGGCGACGACCGAGATGGCGGGCGCGACCTGCTTTTCCTAAGGTTAAGTTCCGGTGTTGAGCATTACCAACGCGACCGATGGTAGCGAGACATTCTTGTCTGACCATCCGGACTTCACGGGAGGGAAGTTTGAGGGTAACATAACCTTTTTCCCGAGCAACAACTTGGGCAGCAGTCCCGGCTGCTCTGACAATTTGCCCGCCTTTCCCTACCATGAGTTCAATGTTATGAACTTCTGTACCAAGAGGAATCCGGCTTAAAGGCATGGCATTGCCAATTTCAAAAGGAGCATCATCACCAGAAATAATAGAATCGCCTACTTTTAAATCTGCTGGCCAGAGAATATAGCGTTTTTCCCCGTCTTGGTATTGAACCAGAGAAATCCGAGCATTACGGTTGGGATCGTACTCAATAGAAAGGACTTCTGCTGGGATATTATGCTTATTGCGACGGAAATCAATTTGGCGATAACGGCGCTTGTGACCACCACCGCGACGGCGACTGGTGATTACACCACGATTATTCCGTCCTTTTTTGCGATGCTTATATTTGGTTAGGGACTTTTCAGGTTTAGAGCGGGTAATTTCAGCAAAATCTGAAACTGTCGCTTGTCTAGTCCCGGGGGTATAGGGTCGGTAAGATCGAATACTCATAAGAATTTACGTTTTGCGATCAGCGTTTAGACTTCAGGGAAGAGAGTGATAGTATCTTCTTCAGCGAGGGTAACAATTGCTCGTTTATATTGAGGTTTTGTTCCCATATATCTCCCCATACGACGTTTTTTCTGGGGTAGATTTTGAACATTGACTTTTGTCACCGTGACATCAAAGAGCATTTCAATCGCTTTTTTAATATCAGGTTTAGTCGCATGTTTTGCTACATCAAAGACATATTTATTTTGCTCTAATAGAATTGTTGCTTTTTCAGTAATGACCGGTTTGCGAACTAAATCAATTAGTTCACGCTCTTTTTTTTCAATCACCATACACCTCCTGGATTTGTTCGATCGCGCTGGGAGTGGTCACAATCTTCTGAGCCGCTAAAATATCATAAATATTCAAGCTATCGGCGCGCATTAATTTGACATTGGGCAAATTTCGTGCTGATAAGAAGATGTTTTCTGGAAACTCCTCTAAGATAATTAAGGTTTTCACTCCCGGCTCAACCCCCCAACGGCTCATTGCTTGAGCTAATTCTTTCGTTTTCGGTTGTGGGAGTTGTTCCGCAAAGGGTTCAACAACCAATAAATCTTCAGCACGACTTGCTAATGCTGTTCTCAATGCTAAGCGTCGCTCTTTGCGATTCATTTTTATATTGAAGTCACGGGGTTTAGGTCCAAAGATGACACCACCCCCGCGCCACAATGGAGACCGACTTGAACCTGCCCGAGCACGTCCCGTTCCTTTTTGTCGCCAAGGTTTACGTCCACCGCCTCGCACTTCTGCACGAGTTTTGGTAGAAGCCGTTCCCTGACGAGAATTTGTGGTTTGGCGAATGAGGGCGCGATGCACGATATGTTCGGCATTTTCAGCTTTAGCAGCTTTTAGTTCTAACGTTGCTTCGCCAACGGTTTCGCCTTGCCAATTTTTAACAGCACAATTAACCATAATTAATTCTTTCCATACCTGTCAGATGTATCAATGCGATCTAGCTCGCTTTTGCACCGACTAAATTGCTAGGGGTAATACTTAATAAGCTACCGGGTTTACCTGGTACCGTTCCCTTAATAAGAAGGACATTTTTCTCACTATCAACCCGAACGACTTTTAATTTCCGAGTGGTAACGGTTTTACCTCCCATACGACCAGCCATCCGGCTTCCGGGATAAACCCGTCCTGGTGTTGTTCCCGGACCAATCGACCCCGGTAAACGATGGTTTTTGGAACCATGACTCATGGGTCCTCGTGCAAAACCATGACGCTTTTGATAGCCGGCAAAACCACGACCAATGCTAGTCCCCCTAACATCAACCAGTTGACCTTCGTTAAATAAATCAGCATTGAGTGATTGCCCTAACTGGTAGCTTTCGGTATCGTCAAGGCGATATTCTTTCAAATGACGGAGATTAGGGGCATCTGCTTTTTTCAAATGTCCTAATTCTGGTTTGGTCAGTGCTTTCTCTTTAACTGCTTCGTAGCCTAGTTGCACTGCACTATACCCATCCGTACTCGGTGTTTTAATTTGAGTGACCGTGCAAGGACCCACTTCAACAACCGTGACGGGAATGGCAATTCCTTCTTCTTGGTCAAAAATTTGAGTCATCCCCAGTTTTCGACCCATTAAACCAATAGACACAGGCGACCCCCCTTGTGTATAGACAATATTAAGATGTACCCAAACAGCGTAACTTACTATTACAACCTAAATTCAAGATTTGAGGTTGCTTCTGTCCTCAATAACAGTTTCGTTTCGGCAAAACCCAGAGTTGACACACTTGACTTATTTTTTTGCTACCAACACTGTGGATAGCACAAATCAAGAGAAAGGATGATCGAGTGATGTACTCAGGTGCTTTTAGTAGCTCCTGATTCGTCCCTTATCCTGAGGTTAAAGTTTAACCTTGGGTTTTGCGTGCTTGTAACTCCAGCCTCTCCTTCCCTACGGCATGGTCAAGAATTCAGATAGAGAAAAGAGCCAGCATAGGAGTTGATTAGAAATGGCGCTGTTTTTGTCGTTTAGGTTTCGCTGAGACTTAGAGAAAACTGGTAAGGACTTCTCCAGTATCCCAACGAGACGACAACAATCGCTTCTGAAGTTATCTCGGGTTGATCCTTGGCAGTTATGGCGACTTTGAGCTTAACTGTTTGCTTAATTGCAAAAGCAGTTTATACTCCCTGTACGCATACTAACTGCGGTGAATCTAGCTTTTGAGTCACAATCAAAAATAATACCAAATTTAAATCCTTTATGCAAGAACAGTTAGATTTTTTGATTGGGAAGGATTGTGTCAGAATAAGTTTGAGGATTTTTTAAAGAAAGTTAAAGTCAAACATGGCACTACTAGTAACTGGGAATAAATTTATCCGTGACTTGGAAGAGTCTGGAGCGTTAGGGGTTTACGCCCCTTTAGAAGGTGGATTTGAAGGGCGTTATCAACGTCGCTTACGAACTAAGGGGTATGTCACCTTACATCTTTCCGCAAAGGGCTTAGGGGATCCTGCATCCTATTTTAAAGGGATTCATGGGGTTCGCCCGCCCCATCTGGGCAAGAAAAATATTAGTCAGGGGGCTGCTGTCGGGGATGTTTATTTTTTACCGCCCATTGTTGATTCTCAGTTAGAAATTTTACCTGAGAATAAAAAAGGGTTGGTTTTGTGGTTGATTGAAGGGTTTGTTTTCTCCCGTCAAGAATTAGATTATTTGGCAAAGTTTCATGAAATTGAACCAAGAGTAAAAGTTATTGTGGAACTTGGTGGCGATCGCGCGTTCCGTTGGGAGAAACTATCATCTGTGTTAACTGCTGCTTAAAAAAGTGAGGAAGATTAAGCCGTGGAAGAAAATGCTTTAATTCGCGATCGCGATTACACGCTACTAATTGACAAAAGTCAGAGTATGTCCACTCAAGATCAGCCTGGGGAAAAATCCCGATGGGAGGTCGCGCAAGAGTCAACTTATGCCTTGGCGAAAGAATGCGAAACCTATGATCCTGATGGCATTACCGTTTATTTATTTTCCAGTCGATTTAAACGCTATGACAATGTCACCTCAGATCAGGTTAATCAAATTTACGCCGAAAATGATCCGATGGGGAAAACCGATTTATATGGCGTTTTACAACACGCATTGGAAAACTACTTTCAGCGCAAAGCTGCGGGAAATGCGAAACCCAATGGCGAAACTTTTCTGATTATTACTGATGGTGAACCTGAAGATCGCAAAGGCGTAATGCGTTTAATTATTGAAACATCCCGTCGCGTAGATCGAGAGGATGAGTTAGGGATCTCCTTGATTCAAGTGGGGGAAGATCCAAAAGTGACTGAATACCTCAAAGCCCTTGATGATCAGCTTTTAGATGCGGGAGCGCAATTTGATATTGTCGATACCATTACTATGGGGGAAATGGGTAATAGCAGTTTATCAGAGGTTCTCTTAAAAGCGTTAACAGATTAACTTTGTTTATGATGAGAGGCGTTCCCTGAAACGTCTCTATATTATTAATTTTTGATTTTCCCATTTAATCCTGTGTTGCCAATTGATTCTTTATCCCCAGCCCAACGCTATTATCTCAATTGCTTACTCAGTGTTAGTTCTCTCATTGCTTGTGCGTTATTATTACCCACACGCTTACCGGGGACAGTATTATTAGGCTTAGGGGTACATTGGTTATTGATTTGGGTTGTTGCTTGGAGTATTAAACGGCAACCTTGGCAAGGCGCGATCGCGGGAATTGCTGCTGGATTAATTCAAGATGGAATGACCCTATCGAGTCCGTCTCACGTATTTAGTCTTGCCCTAGTCGGTTTCTTGACGGGACGCATTGACAAAGAAAAATATATTCAAGAGGACTTTGTATCCATTTCCTTGATTGTTTTTGCCATGGCAGTTGTTGCCGAAACGTTTACTGCTGCTCAATATACGCTGTTTGATTTTTCTCGTTTAGTTTCGATTTGGACGCAGCACCAGCAAATTGCGATTGTTTCCGCCTTACTAAGTAGTTTATGGGCGCCGGTGGTGTATTATCCTCTCAATTACTTGTGGGAGCGACTGGAAGAAGATTAATTCAGACAGAGTTTGTCAAGGCGATGGGCAGTATCTAAAAGATTACTTTCAATATAATCGGGTTCAAACTGTTGGAGGTAATTGCAACTGCGAATGCCACAAGTAAGCGCGATCGCGCAAATGCCCACTGCTTGTGCTGCTAAAACATCCGCTTCCGTATCCCCCACCATACAAGCCTGCTGATTCCCTTGTTCTGCGACTGCTTGCTTCAAAAGAGCCGTTTTGAGTTCGACATTATTCGGATAAGCAACCGTTTCATCACTCGTTCCATAAACCCCACTAAATAATCGCAGTAAGCCATAATTGCGTAACAATTGGGTGACTTGTTCCTGACAACGCAATGTCACTACAACTAAACGCACGCCTTGAGAATGCAGAAGAGCCAGAGCCCAATTGACCCCTTGATGGAATTTGTCTTTACTGAGCAAAAACGGTTCATTGACAATTGCCCTAACTTGTTCGACAAAATAAGGAATATGTTGGATCTTTAAACCAGAACGTAATGCGATTTCTTGATCACAAACCCGTTCTTGTTTCATTTGCCAAAACTGTTTTTTCGTTAAAGGGGTAGGAATTAAATTACAGTGATGTTTCCGATAATAATG
>JAVLCL010000121.1:3203-8340 GCA_031580825.1 Halothece sp. Uz-M2-17 | reverse complement strand
CCACGGTTGCTGGTTCAAGCCTATCCTCGTGGGGGAAAAGCCCTGCGGGGGGCGTTTACACGCTTTCAGCCTCAAGATACAGTGAATTGGTTTGAACGTCGAGGGGTTAGTTTAAAAACAGAAGCGGATGGACGGATGTTTCCGGTTACGGATAACTCAGAAACGATTATTAATTGCTTGGTGAATGAAGCAAAATCAGCAGGAGTAAAGGTAAAAACAGGAGTGAAAGTGCAATGGGTTAGTTATGAAGAGGAGCAATTTATTATTGAATCAAAAAATGGAGATTTTTTCCGCAGCGATCGCGCACTTTTAGCAACGGGAAGTCAACGACTATCTTATCAATGGTTAACCCAATTCGGTCATAACATTATTCCTCCAATTCCGTCTCTATTTACCTTTAATATTAAAGATGAACGGTTAACAGATTTATCAGGGATTAGTGTTGAAAATGTTGCGATAAAATTGGAAACTAAAGGAAAAGAAAAATATCAACAAACGGGACAACTATTAATTACACACTGGGGGTTAAGTGGACCGGCTGTATTGAAATTATCAGCGTATGGGGCAAGAGTTTTATATGATCAGAATTATCAAATGGGCTTGATCATTAACTGGCTTCCGGAAGAAAACTTAGAAACAGTCAAAGCCAAATTACAGGAACAAAAAGTCGCTACCCCTCGTCGCCAAATCATGACTTTTTCTCCCCTTGGAATTCCCCGTCGCCTTTGGGAAAAACTCGCGATCGCGTCCGGAATTTCTCATAACCAACGCTGGGCAGAACTTTCTAAAAAACAAATGATGGCTTTCGCTAAAGAATTAACGCAAACCCACTTTCAAATGCAGGGGAAAGGCGTGTTTAAAGAAGAATTTGTCACCTGTGGCGGTGTCGATTTAAAAGAAGTTAATTTCAAAACGATGGAAAGTAAGTTAGTCTCTGGACTTTACTTTGCAGGCGAAATCTTAGATATTGATGGCATTACCGGCGGTTTTAATTTTCAAAATGCGTGGACAACTGGCTGGTTAGCAGGACAAGCGATGGGAGAATAACCGAATGAAATTTAGTGAAGTGATTAAAAAGCTCGAAACAAGCAGAACGCTAAATCGTAATTTAGGCAATAATCCTGAGATTACAGGAATGAGCGCGATCGAAGAGGCAACACCTAACACGCTATCTTATATTGACGGGGGTAAATTTGCCGATTATATTAATCACACCCCGGCGAGTGCGCTGATTTTACCTGAAGATGAAACGCTACAAGCCCAAGCAGATACCAGAGGAATCCCTTGGATCGCTAGTCCTTACCCCCGCTTACTATTTGCTCGGGCAATTGATATTTTTTATAAACCGTTTCAACCGTCTCCTGATATTCATTCTAGTGTCGTCATTGATCCCTCAGTCGTCATTCAGGAAAATGTCTATATTGGTCCGAATGTGGTGATTTATCCCAATGTCACGATTGGCAGTGGGGTGAGTATCTATGGCAACGTGGTGATTTATCCTGATGTTGTCATTCGCGATCGCGCGGTTTTACACGCTAATTGCACGATTCATGAACGCACCGATATTGGAAAAGATTGTATTATCCATAGTGGTGCAGTCATTGGTAGCGAAGGATTTGGTTTTGTTCCCACCGCTCAAGGTTGGTACAAAATGCAGCAATCTGGTTGTGTCGTCTTAGAAGAAGGTGTGGAAGTGGGGGCTAATAGCACCATTGATCGCCCTGCGGTCGGAGAAACTCGGGTGGGACAGAATACAAAATTAGATGATGCAGTTCATATTGGACATGGCTGTAAAGTTGGTCAAAATTGTGCCTTCGCTGGACAAGTTGCCCTTGCGGGTGGAGTAAAAGTGGGTGATGATGTCTTGCTAGGAGGACAAACTGGCGTAAGTAATCAAGTGGTTATCGGCGATCGCGCAAGGGCTACGGCTCAATCGGGCATCACTCGTAATGTGAAACCCGGAGAAGTGGTTTCTGGTTCGCCTGCCGTTGCGAATCAGATTTATCTGCGATCGAGCGCGATTTATAAACGGCTTCCGGAAATGTATCGCACTTTCAAACGTCTGGTGAAACATTAGTCATTAGTCATTAATCATCATTGGTGTTCCCTGTCTCCCTGTCTCCCCGTCTCCTGACTTGGATTGGGCGTTGTCCAGCCATTGCTGAAACGTCTCTTCGTGTTCTTTGACCCAGGTTTGGGCATGACGACGAATGTCGCTGGGGCTGTCTTCTCCTTCTCGCAGACGTTGGTTTTGGGCACTGACATCAGCAATGGGAATCTGGACTTGTTCCATAAGCGCGATCGCGCTGGGATGAGATTGGGCAAACGTTTCATTCGCCAGAATCATAATTTTATCGGTGACAAAGCCCAAATTTTTCCCTTGGTAAGTGGTATCCGGATTAGCACTGCTGGTACTGGTTTCAGGGAGAGAAGTATAGGGAACTTCCAGCCATTGCACATCTTGACCAGGAACTAGCACACTGCTTGTCCAAAGCGGAGTCCAAGTGTAGTATAAAATCGGTTTATCTTGTCGATAGCGTGCCATCACATCTGCCATCAGCGCAAAATATTTCCCGCTTTCGTGTTCCACGGTGGCGTTTAAGTCATAGCTTTCGAGATGATGATTAATGATCGTTTCACAGCCCCAACCAGCATTACAACCCACGAGATTTGCTTTTCCATCGCCATCCGTATCAAAGATTTTTGCGATTTCTGGGTCTTGTAGTTGTTCTAAATTCGTAATCTCGTATTTTTGGGCTGTAGCATGATCAATGAGATACCCCTGTACCGCATTATCAACAATGACCCCCACTTTTTCCAGCTTCTGGTCACCACCGCTATTTTCGTAGAATTTACGCCCCAATTGTTGCCAGTGGGCTGCGGTGTAATCCAGTCCACCTTCTGCGAGATCCGTGTGCATTAAAGCCGGTTCTAACTCTCGCATTTTGCCAATTTCATAACCCAGCTTTTCTAAGCCAATATTGACAATTTCCGTTTGAAAACGTTCCTCTAAAGAAACATAAGTTGGTGTTACTGTTACGCCTTCACCAGGTAAATCACTATTATTTTCTTCTGGAATAGAACGATTTTGGCAACTATTAACTCCGAACGCAGTTGTCAGGGTGAGAAGAAAGAAAAAGGGCAATTGTCGTTGCATGAAATGCTAGAGGGTAAGATCGGTTTAAAACAGTGTATCGAATGCAGACAATCATGTTTGAGGATATTGCCAGCGCGATCGCGCAACAAAACTATACCACTGCCACTCAATTAATCCACACCCTCAAACAAGAACACCCTGACCATCCTTGGTTAACTTTTTACGGTGCGCAAGTGGAAGCAGCCCAAGGTAACTTAGAAACCGCCAAAGCAACTTATCAAAACCTATTACAAGAGTGTAGCAATCGTAAACTGTTATTGCAGATCCGAGAAGCCCTCCGTCAATTAGAAACGATAGAAAGTGAAAGTGAACAAAGCGCGATCGCGCAAGCCCTAGCCCAACCGGGAGGAAAAGATACTGCTGTTTTTATTCTCAGCGCGCTTCCCTCTGAAGAAAAGCAACAAGCAGCGCAACTCCTTGCCAAAACTTTCTCCATCGATCCCTATAATGCTCGCTTACAAATTCCGAGCCGAGGCTGGCGACTCTTTCGCATTGGAGAAAAAGGAGAACTATCTTACTATAGCGAAGCCTTACAAAAGAAAAATATTCCCTGTTTTTGCGCCCCTCTCAACGCCCTTGATAGCCTAAACGTTATCCAAGTTCAGTATTTTCGCACGGAAGGTAATCAGGTTACTGCGCGTTGTATCAATGATAAAGGTCAAGAAGGAACTTTAGTGTTTCAGTGGTCTGACATCCAGCAACAAGTGCAAGGGAGAGTCCCGATTTTTGAAGAGATAACCACTAAAGATAAGAGAGGGAAAGTCGTCCGCAAAACCGAAACCTTAGATTATGTTCAGTTTTGTGATTTGCATTTGTTCCAAAAACAAACCATTCTGCGCTTGTGCGATCAAAAATATCAGTTTCAGCAAAGCGCGCCCTTAACCGACAATATTCAAAAAGGAGAAACCATCACCCGCAATTGGCTACAGTTACTGAATTACTTAGAAGAACAAATGCCAAATCTTCAACGTTGGGGAGATTTTACACCCTTTGGCGAAAGCGCGATCGCCTTCCCCCAAATGTTAAAACGCATTACGCCCTACATTGATCTCAAACGACGGTATGAAACCAGTTGGGATGCTGCATTTCAACTTTACAGTGGTTTGCTCTTTTTTAAGGGAGAAAGCGATCTAAAGCAGCCTTAAGTTCTTCCAGTTCAGTATCAATATTTCCTTCCTTAGAAGCCCGAGTGATACACTCGCTCAAATGTTCATCTAAAATCATCCGCGCCACGCGATCTAACGCCCCTCTTACCGCAGCAATTTGCATGAGGACTTCCGGACAAGGACGACTTTCGGAAACCATTGTTTTTACCCCACGAATATGCCCTTCTAAACGAGAGAGACGATTAACAATCCGCCGTAATGACTCTTCACTGTGGACATGGGGATGGCTGTCAAAATCCGAGTGTGGGTGAGAACTTTCTTTATGTTCAGCTTGCGGAGAAGCGTTTTCAGTCAATGTAGGTTCGGCTCCAACTTTTGATGACAATTCTACAGATCCAGTTTAACGTGAGGGGGAAGACTCAGCAGTCCGCCAAATCCACCATGCTGCTGCACAAAGAGTAATATTTCCCAATAAGGTTGTCCCCGCTTGCATAATAACTAACCAATCTAGAGCCTCTGCATTATCAAACAAATGCCAAGTGACCGCACACATCGCGCTAATGAGAGCGGGAAACATCGCTAGGGAAAGTCCCCACCATTTTTTTTGTCCCGTAATTTCTCCATAACGCCAGATTAACCAAATTGCCACAATCCATTCAGTAACGCTAGAAATATGAACAATCCAAGTGGGAATTGAAAGTGCGTGCATAAATCAATACTGTCTCGTTCTTTTTCACTCCTTTACTATCCTAATCCCTTGTTACGCTGATAGCGAGGAAATTATAAGGAGCTTTAGTTTCATTCGCTAAAATGCGTTTAATTTGGCGTGTATATTTGAGTTCCCTAGCTGCTGGGAGCATTGTCTCAATATCAA
>JAVLCL010000121.1:0-3193 GCA_031580825.1 Halothece sp. Uz-M2-17 | reverse complement strand
TTCAGTTCAGGAATTAGATTTTGATCTAAATTAAATAAATCAATGATTAGAAAAGGTGTTTCACCCATTTTATTATCCTCTTCTAAATCAGAGAAAAACCAATATGTCGTACCGTTGGTTAGTACACCAATTCGTGCTGATGTTGCATGAAAATAACGATGTAGCTGACTTCGATGTGCAAAATTTAAATCAACCCTTTGGTTTTTGCACTCAAATAACATGATAATCCTATCATCACTTTTGATTGCATAATCAACTTTTTCCCCACGCTTAGTTCCAGGTAATTCAGCAGAAAACTCTGGAATAACTTCTGTAGGATTAAAGACATTATAACCGAGAATTTGAATGAAGGGTGCAATCAAAGCCATCTTGGTTGCTTGCTCTGTTTCTAAAGTTCCATTTTCTATATGGCTTCGATTTTGATTGGCAAGGCTTTCTAATTGATCTTTATAAATCCATTATTCTTTTTCAAGTAAGAATTTACCTAATTAAAGAGTACCATAATCCTTGAATAATCTGATCTCGCCTATTGAAGTGATTGACGTTAATCATATATGGCGCAGTTATAACGGGAAGAGGGTATTATGTGTTAATTCCATATCTCGGATTTAAATGTATCAATTGAGATATTAGATACTTAATCAACCTTGCCGATCTTCTTATAATAGCTCAACACTATATCGGAATTTCTCAATACTTCAATAGAAATTATTCTAATTCTGTTATCAGAATAAAATTATAGAAACGTTTGTTCAATTCAATAGCCCAAACAAGTATTTAAATAAACTGCAAGTCAACTAAGTTTCCTTCCTTTACGCGCTATAATAATAGGTTTGAGTAAATTAAAATCATTAATCTAAACTAGCTTTTATGAAAATTGCAATTACAGGCGGGACTGGCTTTGTGGGAACACGGCTGGTGCAAAAATTAGCCAATCTTGGACATAGCATCGTCGTCTTGACGCGAAACCAACAACGGGGAGAACGAGTGTTTCCCAAGAAGGTCTTTCCGAAAGTGGAAGTGGTTCAATATGATCCGATGCAAGGGGGGTCATGGCAAGAAAAAATTGCAGAGTCAGAAGCCGTGGTTAATTTAGCCGGTGCAGGAATTGCTGATCAACCCTGGACACCAGAACGGAAACAGGAAATTCTCGATTCTCGAATCAAAACCACTCAATCTATTGTAGAAGCGATTCAAAAGGCGGAAACAAAACCGAAAGTTCTCGTCAATGCCTCTGCTGTCGGGTATTATGGGACGAGCGAAACCGTAACTTTTGATGAAAGTAGCAATTCTGGAAATGATTTTCTCGCTTCTGTATGTCAGAAGTGGGAATCTGCTGCCCAAGAAGTAGAAAAAGCAGACACTCGCTTAGTGATTTTTAGGTTTGGCATTGTTTTAGGAGAAGGGGGTGCGTTAGGGAAAATGTTAACCCCATTTCGATTATTTGCGGGCGGTCCTTTGGGAAGCGGAAAACAGTGGTTTTCTTGGATTCATATTGATGATTTAGTAAACTTGATTCAAACGGCAATTGATTCTCCTGACTATCAAGGGATTTATAACGCAACTGCACCGAACCCTGTACGGATGTCAGAATTATGTGAAAATTTGGGAGAGGTGATGCATCGTCCCTCTTGGTTACCTGTTCCTGAATTGGCGTTGAAATTACTTTTAGGAGAAGCAGCGCAAGCGATTCTCGAAGGGCAAAAGGTACTTCCGAAACGCACCCAAGAACAAGGCTTTACTTATCAATATCCCACAGTTAAACCAGCACTGGCTAATATCGTTAAACAGTGATTAGTGACCCCCTTCTTAACTTTAATCAGCAATCAGAAAAGAGGAGATAACGAGAATGACGGAGACGACACTGCCAAGTCAATATGATCCTTCAACGACAGAAGCGAAGTGGCAAGAGTTTTGGGCGGATCGAGAGGTCTTTAAAGCCCATCCAGAAAAGGGAGGAAAACCGTTTTGTATTGTGATTCCTCCCCCAAATGTCACGGGAAGCCTCCACATGGGTCACGCTTTTAATACGGCGTTGATTGATGTGTTGGTGCGATATCATCGGATGCGTGGCGATAATACGCTTTGTCTGCCAGGAACGGATCACGCTAGTATTGCAGTACAAGCGATTATTGATAAACAACTTAAGGAAGAAGGGTTAACCCGTTTTGATATTGGACGGGAAAAGTTTTTAGAACGCGCCTGGCAGTGGCGAGAAGAGTCGGGTGGCAGTATTGTTAATCAGTTAGAACGCTTGGGTTTATCTGCGGATTGGTCGCGGGAACGCTTCACTATGGATGATGGGCTATCGGCAGCCGTGCGTACTGCGTTTGTCAAGTTATATGAAGAAGGCTTGATTTATCGCGGGAAGTATATGGTGAATTGGTGCCCAGCCTCTCGTTCCGCGATTTCTGATCTGGAAGTGGAAAATAAAGAGGTTAATGGTAATCTTTGGCATTTCCGGTATCCTCTTACAGATGGGAGTGGCGCGATCGAGGTAGCGACCACCCGACCTGAGACGATGTTAGGAGATACGGCTGTGGCGGTGAATCCCAATGATGAACGGTATCAAAACCTGATTGGGAAAACCCTAACTTTACCTCTCATGGGACGAGAAATTCCGATTATTGCAGATGAATATGTGGATTCTTCTTTTGGTACAGGTTGTGTTAAGATTACTCCCGCCCATGATCCCAATGACTTTGCAATGGGAGAACGTCATAATTTGCCGTTTATTACGGTGATGAATGAAGATGGGACGATTAATGACAATGGCGGTGAGTTTGTGGGTCAAGACCGCTTTGAAGCCCGAAAAAATGTGGTGAAGCGGTTAGAGGAAGAAGGCTGTTTGGTGAAAGTAGAAGATTATGTTTCCACTCTTCCTTACAGCGATCGCGGAAAAGTTCCTATTGAACCGTTAATTTCGACGCAATGGTTTGTCAAAATTGACCCCCTGGCGAAAAAGGCGCTTGACTGTCTGGATCAAGAAAACTCCCCGTATTTTGTTCCGCAACGTTGGAAGAAAGTTTATCGCGATTGGCTGGTGAAACTAAAAGACTGGTGTATTTCCCGACAACTGTGGTGGGGACATCAGATTCCCGCTTGGTATGTCATTAGCGAAACGAATGGACAGATTACCGATGAAACCCCGTTTTTTGTTGCCCATAGCGAAGAAGAAGCCAAAGAACGCGCG
>JAVLCL010000120.1:0-8340 GCA_031580825.1 Halothece sp. Uz-M2-17 | reverse complement strand
ACAAGCCATACAAGAGCTAGAAAACCAGCCTAGCCCCACTTGTTGACCCACTGCTACATTGTTAACAGCATCACCAACTGCAACGATTTTTCCAACCACTTCATGACCGGGTACAACCGGATAGGAAGAAATTCCCCAATCATTATCAACGACACTGACATCACTGTGGCAAATTCCACAATATTGAACTTCAATTTCAACATCTTCTGCACCTAAAGTGCCTGGATCATAAGTCAAGGGTTGTAATTTCCCACCGGCTTCTTTTGCAGCGTAAGCGTTAATGGTCATGTTTGTTCCTCATCTGAAAAGTGTCTCGATCCTTCATTGAGCCATTTCTTTCCCAATTGCGTCATACCTCCCCCGTTAGATCAGTGAGAGGATTATATCTTTCGGGATAGAAGACTATCTACTTTAACCGATTGTGCAACAGTGATTCCCGATCAAAGCAATGGTATAAGAGATAGCAAAATGTGCGATAGAATAAATCCACTTGAATTGTTTAATAAAATTAGTTGTAATGGTAGCCTCACAAACCACCCCTGATCGCTTATCAGAACTTGCTCAACGAACTCAGAACGCAGCACAACAATTAGCCGTTTTATCGACACAACAACGGAATCAGGCTTTAAGCGCGATCGCGCAAGCCTTAGCCGATCATGAAGAGGAAATTGTTGCAGCCAACGCGACAGACTGCGAACAAGCGAAACAAGATGGAATTCCTGAAGCCCTACAAGCAAGATTAAAACTGGATCAGAGCAAATTACAAAGTGCGATCGCGGGAGTTAAAGATGTAGCAAAACTCCGTGATCCGCTTGGCACAACGCAAATTCATCGCGAACTCGATACAGGATTAGTTCTCAAGCGCATTAGCTGTCCAGTTGGTGTCTTAGGGGTGATTTTTGAAGCACGTCCCGATGCTCTCATTCAAATTACGAGCTTAGCCATTAAATCAGGGAATGGGGTCATTTTAAAGGGGGGCAAAGAAGCCCTAAATTCCTGTCAAACTCTGACTAAAGTAATTCATCAGGCTTTAGCAACGACCGATGTTCCCTCAGAAGTGGTGCAACTGCTGACCACTCGTGCTGAGATTCAAGAACTCTTATCCTTAGATCAATATGTTGATCTCATTATTCCTAGAGGATCAAATTCTTTTGTGCGCTTCATTCAGGAAAATACTCGGATTCCAGTATTAGGTCATGCTGATGGCATTTGTCACATTTATGTTGACGAAGCCGTTAATCTTGAGCAAGCGGTCAAAATTACTGTGGACTCCAAAACCCAGTATCCCGCAGCGTGTAACGCAGTGGAAACCCTACTGGTTCATCGCACGATTGCATCAAACTTTTTACCCCAACTGGAAAAAGCAATAACCGAGAGAGGGGTAACGCTACGGGGAGATGAAGCCAGTCGTCAAATCTTACCGCAGATTGAAATCGCCACAGCAGAAGACTGGTCAACCGAATACGGCGGTTTAGTCTTAGCCGTGAAAGTGGTTGCGAGTGCGGAAGAAGCGATGGCGCACATTACTACCTATGGTTCAAGACACACTGAAGCAATCCTGACAGAGAATGCTCAACTGGCGCAAACTTTCCTCAACCAAGTCGATGCTGCTGGGGTTTTCCATAATTGTTCCACTCGCTTCTCTGATGGCTTCCGCTATGGCTTTGGTGCAGAAGTCGGAATTAGCACCCAGAAAATGCCTCCACGGGGACCCGTTGGCTTAGAAGGCTTAGTCACTTATAAATATCAGGTGACCGGTGATGGACATATTGCAGAAACCTATAGCGGGAAAAATCCGAAACCCTTTACCCACAAAGATTTTGAATAAATGTTTGCAGGGTTTGAATAACACTAAGGGTAATTTGGTGTTCCATCGGAAACTCTTGATAGGTGACATCAACGCCTTGTTGTTGTAAGGTATTCCTTGCTTTTTGGGCTTCTGTCACTGGAACAATCGGATCTTCTGTGCCATGAATAATTAACGTGGGAGGTGCGATTTCAGGGATATTTACTTGAGGATGCAGGTAGCCTGATAAGGAACCTAACCCTGCAAAAGGGAAAGTAAAGCCAACATCTAGGGTCATTGCACCGCCTTGAGAAAAGCCGATGAGAAACGTTCGTTGCGGAGGAATACCCGTGCGACTTTCTAGGGAACTGAGCCACTGCGTTAAAATTTGACGACTTTGGTTTAATCCGTCTGGATCGATGGGTTGCAAGTTGTACCACATTTTACCCCCTGGCACTTGCGGATGAGCAAACGGTGCATCAGGAAATATCATCTGGGTATTTGTCCGATCTAATTCTGGTGCTAAATTGGCTAAGTCTTGAGCATTTGACCCCCAACCATGTAGCGCAATTAAAAGATATTGCGGGGGCTCCGTTGATGAGGGAATGGTAATCGTTTCTAACGTCATGTTGTTTCTAGGTTGACTGATTGCTTATTTAGGATAGCTTTTTGTCATTCCCCGAGAAAGCGTGGAAAATGCTATAGTGACCACCGAGGCATTTGATAATTATTATGGGAGTGACTCGTTATCTCCATACTGCAATTCTTGTTTCTGATTTAGAAACCGCAGAATCATTTTATTCTGATCTCTTAGCATTACCAAAAGCGGAACGATCTTTGAAGTTTCCGGGAATTTGGTATCAAATTGGAGATTATCAAATTCATCTGATTGAAGATGAAAACTGGAACCCCACAGAACCCAATCCAGATAAGTGGGGAAGGTGTCCTCATTTAGCTTTAGCCGTGGATGATTTAGATACAATCAAGCAAGATCTTACTGCAAAAGGATATCCTTTCCAAGAAAGTTCTTCCGGTCGCGCTGCATTGTTTACTAAAGATCCAGACGGAAATATTATTGAAATCGGTCAAGGATGACAGTTGTTGCTTATTGCTACAGTGATCCCCTGCTGGATACGCCACAGGAAAACTATGATTGGGGAAGACCGGTGGATCGGGTGTATCATGACCTTGGAGGAAGACAGGAATGGGAACAACTATTAGAAGATTGTCAAGAGACTCCCCCAGAAATCATATTAATCAGGCGTTGGGGTGATTTAGGGGAGAGTTTAGAAGAAGTTATCCGCGCGATCGCGCAATTAGAAACTTTTGGGGCGGATATTATTACTTTAGAAGCGGAAACTTCCAATCATCAGCAGTTATTCCATTTTGTTGAATCCCTACATCGAGAACAACGCAGTCGCAAACTCCGCCAAGGACACGCCAGAAGCCGTCTCAACGCCCATCCGCCACCTGGGAAAGCCCCCTATGGGTATCGTCGCGGGAAAGAACGTTATATTATTGACCGCAGCACGTCACCCGTGGTGAAAGACTTTTTTGAACACTTTTTACTGTATGGTTCTTTAAGGGGTGCGGTTCGTTATTTAGAACGGCGGTATGGAAAGAAAATTTCGGTAACAACCGGTCGCCATTGGCTAACGAATCCGGTTTATCGTGGAGATTTAGGGTATAAAGACGGTGAAGTCATCCCCAATACTCATGTTCCCATTTTGACACGGGATGAAGCAGCGCAAATTGATCGCCTGTTACGACGTAATCGTAAACTCCCCCCTCGTACCGCTAGCGCACCCCGTTCCCTAGCTGGGTTAGTGGTTTGTCATACCTGTCAATGTCCGTTGCGAATTACTCAAGTGACCACACACCGCAAAAAACGAGAGTATCTCTATCTACGACCGCAAAAGTGTCCTCATTCTCCCCAGTGTAAAGCAATTCCTTATGAACAAGTCTTAGACCGTACCATTGAACGAGTGTGTGCGGACTTACCACAAGCAGTTTCCCAAATGCAGTCTCAGGGGTTAGCAGAAAAAAAACCCGCCTTAGAAGCCAAAATTCAAGAGTTACAAGACATTCTCACCCAGATTTCCCAATTAGAAACCCACGGGGTGCTGGATGCTGAAACCGCGAAACTGCGTCGTTATAAACTGCGGGTGGAAATTGGACAATATCAGGAACAAATCGCACAATGTCCTCCAGAAAATCTGAGCGCGATCGCGCAAGCAGTTTCTCTCCCTCAATTCTGGCGTGATTTATCTGAATCAGAACGACGGTTTTATTTCCGAGAGTTTATTCAACAAATTGAAATTCATTACGAAGCGCGATCGCAATGGGATTTAAACCTTGTATTTTTTATTTAGTCATCAGTCATTAATCTCTCTGTAAATACCAAGGACAAGGGACAAAGGACGAAGGACAAACTGATCTGAAAGTGATTCCCCCCTCTTAGTCACGAATCATTCCTTGATATCATAGAAGGCAAATTAGAAACGCTTGTTTTAAGCTAGAGATTAAACTATGGGAATGGATACAAAAGCCTTTAAACGCTCCCTTCACCAATCGGATAAATATCATCGTCGCGGATTTGGTCACGAAGAAGAAGTTACAGAATTACTTAACTCCGAATATCAAAGTCCTTTAATTCAAGAAATTCGAGAGAATAACTATCGCTTACAAAAAGGAAATGTCACCATTCGTTTGGCGGAAGCCTTTGGCTTTTGTTGGGGAGTCGAACGGGCGGTTGCAATTGCTTATGAAACCCGTCAACATTTCCCTAATGAACGCATTTGGATTACCAATGAGATTATCCATAACCCTTCTGTTAACCAACATTTACGAGATATGAATGTGGGTTTTATTCCGGTAAACGAAGGAGAAAAAGACTTCTCTGTGGTTGATCAAGGAGATGTTGTTATCTTACCTGCATTTGGTGCTAGTGTAAACGAAATGCAGTTACTGAATGATTTAGGCTGCACCATTGTTGATACCACTTGTCCTTGGGTTTCTAAAGTTTGGAACTCGGTAGAAAAACATAAAAAACGTAGTTATACGTCTATCATTCACGGGAAATATCATCACGAAGAAACCGTTGCTACCAGTTCCTTTGCTGAGAAATATTTAGTGGTTCTCAACTTAGAAGAAGCGCAATATGTCGCAGACTATATTTTACATGGTGGTGATAAAGAAGAGTTTCTGAAAAAGTTTGATCAAGCGTCTTCTCCCGGTTTTGATCCGGATGTGGATTTAGACAAAGTGGGAATTGCCAATCAAACCACCATGCTAAAAAGTGAAACGGAACAAATTGGTAAGTTATTTGAGCGCACCATGTTAGAAAAATATGGTCCCACTGAATTTAACAACCATTTTATGAGTTTTAATACCATTTGTGATGCAACGCAAGAACGACAAGATGCCATGTTTGATTTAGTGAAAGAAAACTTGTCGTTATTAGTGGTTATTGGTGGGTTTAATTCTTCTAATACCACGCATTTACAAGAAATCGGAATTGAATACGGTATTCCGTCTTATCATATTGATGGTGGAAATCGTATTTTAGAGGGAAATAAAATCGAGCATAAACCGCTTGGTAAAGATTTAGAAATTGCTGAAAATTGGCTTCCCGAGGGAGAAATTACCGTTGGCATTACTTCGGGTGCATCGACTCCAGATCAAGCAGTGGAAGAAGTAATTCAGAAAATTTTAGAAGCAAAGAGTGCTGTGTTAGTCAGTTAGTTAAAATCTGAATAGGAGAAGGGGATTGATTTCCCTTTTTCCTGAAATCTTGAAAAAGTGGTTAATTTTTTCTGTGAAAGAACACTGATTTAAAAAGCCCGATCGCGCTATGGTTCTTCTCGATGATTAACCCACCACACTGCAATAATGGCAGCAATAATCAGTAATAACATCCCTCCCCATGCCATAGTTTGTTCCCAAAAAATAATTTTAGTTATTTTCTGGGGATCAGCTTCAATAATCTTTTCTTCAATTAAATCTTCCATTTAAAGGGATTGATATAGTTTCTATTTACACTAACATTGATTTCTGTGCTTACGAGACTCGTTTCCCTAATTCTACTGCGCGATCGGGCTGAATGAGGGCAACTTCTTCATTGTCTAAAACGACTCCTAAAACTAAAACTTCTGACATGAAATCCGCAATTTGTCGCGGGGGAAAGTTAACAACAGCGAGAATCTGTTGACCGATTAATTCTTTTTGAGTGTAAAGTTTTGTAATTTGCGCACTTGATTTTTTGGTTCCCAGTTCTCCAAAGTCAATCCATAGTTTATAGGCGGGTTTACGGGCTTTGGGGAAGGGTTCAATTTGGGTAATTTTCCCCACTCGAATGTCAACTTTTGCAAAGTCTTCAAACGTAATTTCTGCTGTCATTCCTTAGTTTTCCTTATGTTGGATTGGATGCGGTTGATTTCATTTTATTTTGATGCAAGAGTCGGGGGAAACGAACTATTAATAAGAGATACATCGCAGGAACAAAGTATAATGCCATCACAGAGGATCCCGCAATGCCACCGGCGATCGCGATCGCGAGCGGTTGCCAAAAGGGATTTCCTTCTAGCAGCAAGGGAACAAAGCCCATCATGGTTGTAACAGTGGTGGTTAACACATGGCGAGTTGCTTTCATGACAACATCGCGGATGGCTTTGGGATCGCCTTGTTTTGCCCGTTGATCTTCGTTAAAGGCGGAAAGAACGACAATGGAATCGTTAATGGCAATTCCCACTAAGCCCATTGAGCCGACAATTGCCATAAAGCCTAGGATAGAATCAAAGAGCCATAAGGAAAATAGTGCCATGCCAATGGATCCGAGGGCAATCAAACCGATAATGGCAGCTTGACGGAAAGAGTTGAGAGATAAGACTAAAGCAATACTCATGCCAATGACGAGTAAGGGAACATAGAGGAGTAAGTTTCCCACCGCTTGGTTACTTTCTTCTTGTTCCCCTCCCCAGTCGTAGGAGTAACCTGGGGGAAGTTGAAAGTTTTCTGCGTCTAGCTTTTGTTGGAAGGTTTCTAAAACCGTTGCCGGTAAAACCCCAGCCGTGATGAATCCTTGCACAGTATTTACCCGTTGTTCATTACGGCGAGAAATGTTTGCCCGTTGTGGAACCAGATCAAAGTCTCCTAACGCTGAGTTGGGGCGGAAGTTGCGGTCATTCGCATTTGAGGGGCGTAAATCGAGAGAAGTAAGGTCACTGAGATCGGCGCGATCGGTTTCGGTGAGGCGCACTCGCACGGGGAGATTTTCTGTTGCTTCTAAAACCGAACCCCCGACTGATCCTTCGAGATACGCTGCTAATTGTTGCGCGATCGCGCTGTTATCGAGTCCGACTTGTCGCGCTTGTTCTTCATCAACGGTAAAGCCGAGTTTGGGGCGATATTCGCTTAAATCATCTCGTGCATGAGTGACATCAGGAATGGAGGCTAGAATTTCTCTGGCTTCTTGTCCTAAGCGTCGTAATTCATCTAAATTCGGTCCATAAATCCGCATCTCTACGGGTGCATCGTAGGGGGGACCTTGTCCCAGTTGGCGGACTAAAAACCGTGCTTCGGGAAACGCTTGATCCAGTTCTTTTTGGACGGTTTGCACTAATTCCTGTACCCCTTCCCCTGATTTTAATTGCACCATGGCTTCTGCGTAATGGGGCTGATTTTGCCGTTGTCCAGTAATGTTGTAATAGAACTTGGGCGCGCTTTCTCCCATCACCCAATGGACTGCTTTGACTTGGGAATGCTGGCGGATGAGATTACGGGCGCGTTTAATTTTGGTCTTGGTTTGCGCGATCGCGCTGTCTGAGGAAAATTCAACTTCAATCTGAAACTGATCGCGATTGACAAGGGGGAAAAATTGCTTATCGAGACTTCCCGCTACGCCAAAGCCGACAAGAGGAATCATCAAGGTGAGGACAACCGTTAATAAGGGTTTTATGGTCGCTTGTTTGAGACTCCAGCGATAGATACCGCCAACCGCAGTAAAGGAAATTCCATTATTCCACCAAGTTCTTGATCCTGTGGGGGGAATCCGTCCTAACAATCGTCCCGCTAATGCAGCGACAACGGTTAAAGACAGTAAGAGAGAGGAAATAATCGCAAAAATAACACTGATAGAGATTGATCCGACAAATTCTCCCGCACCACCGGGTAACAGCGCGATCGGTAAAAAAGTAAAGACGGTGGTTAAGGTAGAAGCAAAGAGGGGAACTTGTAAATAGTTGATGGTTTTTGTAACTGCTTGGGAAGGACGAACTCCGTTTTCTAATTCCGATTGAATCTCATTGACAACCACGATCGCGTTATCAATCAAAAGTCCTAATGCAATAATTAATCCCGTTACCGACATCTGGTGGATTGCAATTCCTGTCGCACTCATGCAGCCTAAAACCGCACAAACAGTTAAAGGAAGCGCCGTCCCCACAATCAGAGAAGACCGCCACCCCATCGCCACAAACACCACCGCAATCACGAGAATCGCTGCAAACAACAGATTTTGAATCAGAGAATTAATCCGTTGCGCCACATATTCGCTT
>JAVLCL010000119.1:0-8426 GCA_031580825.1 Halothece sp. Uz-M2-17 | reverse complement strand
TAACTATCTCTGGAATGTGATTATTGGCGGTTTAATTGGGATTGTGACCCGTTTATGGCGGTTTTTTTCTCAAGGATGGGGAGGCGTTTTAGTTGGTTTAGCCAGTTTGGTTGCAGCGAGTTTTGCAGGTTGGCTAAGTTGGCAACAACTTCGACAATGGCGCTATCAGCGATGGCTGGCAAAACTTCCCCCTGTAGAGGGACTCTATCAACAGATGTTACAAGTTTTAGCGCAACAAGCTACAGCCAAACAACCCGCACAAACCCCGTTTGAATATCTAGATACAATGAATCGTAACTTACAGACCGCACAAGTTGAGGTGGTGCGAGAAATTTCTCAAGCCTATGTCTCTTGGCGTTATGGAGAATATTCGGCAAATTTAGATTATTTACAAGGTGAGTTAAAACGATTAAAACGGAGTTTCCAACAACTGCAAAAATAGTACATGGTAGGGGCGAAAAGGTATGTTTAAGCAAACCGATTAAAAGCGTAAGATTATAGTTTTGATGACAAAGCGCAATTAAATTATGTCGGTTGGATCTTTTATGCAAACTGGCTCGATCCAACCGACTATCCCGTGACGATAGCGTTTCTTAGTCTATTGATAATAGTGACTATGTTACTGAGTCATTTTCTCAATTTCTTCTGCCATTTCCATCACTTCCTCTGCACTAAACACAGGTTGGGAAGGAGGCATAATTGTGGGCCAAGCAGCAGAAACCTGTCCGACCATTGTCGATAGTTGAGCATAGGCTTCTGGATTGGTTTGTACTATTTCTTGAGCATTGTTATAGAGTAAGTCTCGCGCTGTCGCAACAAAGCCTCTGCCATCTTGATATTCTGGAATGTCGGTAAAGCTATCCCCTTGTAAGGCAATTTCATATTCTGCAGCAGCAGTAGAGATGAGAGTTGAAATCACTTCTCCTAAAAATTCGGGTGATTGACGCTCACCGACTGGAACAACATTTTCCGCAGCAGTAAGGACCCCCATTGCTTCCTCATAAGCCTTTTTAATTTCTCTTTCAGAAGCACCGCTTGCAGCCAGTTCGCTTAAGTTAGTGAGAGCAGCATCAACAGGTCGATACAGTCCCTTTTTTTCCAAGTTAGGGGTAAGAGAGGTTAAAATTTCTTTTGCGGGGTGTTCAAGATGAGTTTGTGCCATTTTGTCTTCACCACGCATATATAAATCGAGTCCAGCAATGAGATGACCTTTCATCAACCGAATATTGGTCATATAATCAGCATTGCTGCTGACTTCACCGCCTTCACTAGCTTCACCACCTTCACTAGCTTCACCACCTTCACTAGCTTCACCACCTTCAGAACCTTCACCGCCTTCACTAGCTTCACCACCTTCAGAACCTTCACCGCCTTCAGAACCTTCACCACCTTCACCGCCATAGGGATCATAAGGAGTAAAGCCTTCGCCACCTTCAGCACCTTCACCGCCCTGAGCAATAAATTCTGTTATTTCTTCCGTTGTAGAGGAACTAAGAGATTCTGTTGCTTGAGCGGGCGTAGTAACGGCACAACTTCCTGCTAAAACATAAGCACCCACGCTAACCCAGAGCTTAATTTTTTGATTCATCTGTAGTCTCCTTAATAAGAATAGTTATCAAAAATATGATTGCTGAAAAATTATTGCATTTAAAACTCAGTTTTGCAAATTTATTGCATATTCTTTGTAAAGAAAAAAACTATGACCAGAGAGAATAGGAGCAACTAAAATCAAGTTATGACTTCATTAACGATTCTCGGACTTGATCCAGGGCTAGCAACACTCGGCTTTGGTTGTATCAATGCTGCTAAAGTTACAACATCACCTGTCACCAAAAGCAAAAAACTCAAAGATTACGAATCTGGCAGCGATCAGTCAGTGCAATTAGTAGAATTTGGTATTATCGAAACCCCTGCTAAACAAGCTCTGGAAAAACGATTAGCCACTATTTACGAAGATTTACAAAGTGTCATTACTGAATTCCAACCCGATTTAGTTGCAATTGAAAAACTCTTTTTCTATCGTATGGGAAATACAATTGCAGTTGCTCAGGCAAGAGGAGTCATCTTATTAACCTTAGGACAACATCAAATACCTTATGTAGAGTTTAGCCCTCCTCAAATTAAACAAACGCTTACTGGTTATGGAAAAGCAGACAAACAAGAAGTACAAACTGCGATTACTCAGGAATTAAATCTTGATTCTACTCCCCAACCAGATGATGCAGCAGATGCTTTAGCAGTTGCTCTTACGGCTTGGTATCATCAGTAATCTTATTGTAAGAAGGATGATACTTCATGTTTGTTATTCAACCAGACGTAATAGTTTTTCTATTAATAGAAAGATTATTTTTTGCTTGAAACTCATTGGTTAGCGTTATTGCTATGATATAGAGCATACAAAAGGTTAGATACAAACTATTTATCTTGAGGATCTAGATTCAAAAAATATGTTATTTTTACAGTATCTTAACCATAAAAATTATTAATTAAGCGTCAGGTTGTGAAACGTAGAGATAAATCTCAATTTCTTGGGATCAAGGTAACGCTAGCTTACGCCTTTTGGAGTAGTTTATGGATTCTACTGTCAGATCAGGGATTAAAATTGCTCTTTTCAGGAAATCCTGATTTATTAATTCAAATTAGTACAGTTAAAGGTTGGCTTTTCACCTTAATTACATCCGTTTTACTGTATGGATTAATTCGGAAAGGAGAAAAATCACGTTTAAATACTTTACATTTACTGCAAGATGTGATTGAGGGAACTACTGATGCAATTTTTGTTAAAGATTGCGAAAGTAAATATATTTTGATTAATCAAAGTGGAGCAAACCTTGTCGGAAAACCGATTTCAAAAATTATAGGTCAAGATGATTCTGCTTTATTTGCGGAAAATGATCTCCCAAAAATTCAACAATTAGATCAAGAGATAATGACCTCGGGTCGTAGCCAACAAGTAGAAGAAACAATTACTGCTAATGGAATTACTTTGACTTATATTTCAACAAAGTTTCCTCGCTTTAATAATCAAGGTAATGTCATTGGTTTAATTGGAATTGCTCGTAACATTACAAACCGGAAAAAACTTGAAGAAGAAAGAGAACAACTTTTAAAGGATTTAGAAGTTCGTAATGAAGAACTAAATGCGTTGAATTTGATTACAGCTAATGCTATTAGTACCCTTAAACTTAACTCGCTTTTAAGTGTCTTACTGGATCGCATTACGAATGTTGTTAAAGCAGATTTAGCTCTGATTTTTTTAGAAGATAGGGGAACACTTTCTTTAGAGGCACAAATGGGGAAAACGAGAGCTAAAAGTGGTGATAATACCCTATATCAAGAAATCGCTTCTGTTACTTTAAGGACTAAACAAATTATTAATATCCAAGATATTCAACAAGATCCTCGTTTTAGTCATTATGCTTCCGAAAATGAGCAGACACGGCACATTATCGGAATTCCATTACAACGACAAAAACAGGCAGTTGGTGTCTTGCAAATTGTCTGGCATTCTCCTCATGTAACAACAGAACGGGAAATTCATCTGTTGGAAGTAACAGCCGAACGTTGCACTATGGCAATTCTTAATTCGCAATTATTTGAACAAACTAAATCATTACAAGAATATCTACAATTACAATTTGAACGGACTCCAATTGGTTATATCGTCCATGATGCCCAAGGCTATTTTACTGACTGGAATCCGGCAGCAGAAAGTATTTTTGGTTATACCAAATCAGAAGTAATTGGAAAACGTCCTTATGATTTAATTATCCCAGCAACGGAACGATCTTATGTTGAAGATATTATGCAGCGACTGAGTACAGGAGAAATGGAGGTTCATGGTTTCAATCAAAATTTAACCAAGTCTGGAAATTTAATTACTTGTTACTGGCATAATACGCCCTTAATTCAAAATAATGGGAAAGTGGTTGGTATTCTTTCCATGGTACAGGATTTTACAGAACGGGTGAATTTAGAACAACAGTTAAGAGAGTATGCTTATTATGATACAGTGACAAAACTTCCAACTCGAACTTACTTAAAAGAACAATTGATAACTAAATTAGAAATAGAAACAACGCTTCCAAAGTTTGCTATTTTACATCTGGATTTAGTGCGTTTTAAGACAATCAAATATACACTAGGATATCAAATTGCTGAGGAATTATTAGTCAAAATTAAACAACGCTTCCAGTCGCAATTACCGAGTAATAGTCTTTTGGCAAAGATTGGCAGTGATGAGTTTGCAATTGTTTTAGAAGATGTTGAAACAGTCGAACAGGCAACTCATTGGGTAGAACATTTGCTGCAATGCTTTATTTCTCCTTTTGAAATTAGTGAACAAAGACTATTTACCACAATAAAAGTCGGGTTAGTGTTGAGTTGGCAATGGTGTGGTTCTGCAGAAGAATTATTACAAGCAGCAGAGACAGCGATGCACCAAGCGAAGTTCTCTAATACACAGGATTATGCTGTATTTGATCCAAACATGCAAGAAAGCGCGATCGCGCGGTTACAACTGGATAGCGAAATGCGCAATGCATTAGCAGAAGAAGAATTTCAACTTCATTACCAACCCATTATTGATTTACAAACACAAGCCCTCTCTGGGTTTGAAGCCTTGTTACGCTGGCAAAAAGACGGAAAATGGGTTTCTCCAGCAGACTTTATTCCCATTGCAGAAGAAACTGGGTTTATTTTGTCTTTAGACCAATGGGTTTTACGACAAGCCTGTTGGCAAATGCAACAATGGTGTTTAAAGTGGCGTAATTTTTCAGGTTTATGGATGAGTGTTAATGTTTCTGCGGTTGAATTAGTCCAGCCTGATTTTCTGGATCAGGTTGATGCTATCCTCCAACAAACCAATTTAGCACCGCAGCAATTGAAACTAGAAATCACCGAAACTGCGGTTATGGAAAATGCAGAAAAAGTGAGTTCTGTTTTACATGCGTTGAAAGAGAGAAATATTTATCTCTGTCTCGATGATTTTGGCACGGGTTATTCTTCTTTGAGTTATTTGCGCGAATTTCCCTTTGATGTCATGAAAGTCGATCGCGCTTTTATTTCTAACCTCGAACCGGGTTCTAAACATTTCAACTTAATTCGTACCATGATGCTACTTGCGAATGATTTAGAGATGGGAATTATTGTCGAGGGGATTGAAACGCAACAGCAACTGGAACAATTGAAACAATTGGGCTGTCAAGAAGGACAAGGTTATCTCTTTACCCATCCTCTCCCCGCAATCGAAGTAGAAGCCCTCCTCACACAAAACAATTGGACTATCCCGTCTGCTGAGCAATCTTTCCAATAATTTCACTGGTTGAAGTGGGAACTTCTACTGCAATCAATTCAATCTTACCGCCGTAATTTTGTACTGTTTTGGCTTCCGGTAAGGTATCGAGGGTATAATCTCCCCCTTTCGCGTAGATATCCGGTTGTAACGCTTCAATCAAGGCTTCAGCAGTCGTTTCCGAAAAGAGTACCACTGCATCCACCGCAGCCAATGCAGATAAAACTTCCGCCCGTTGTTGTTCAGGAATAATGGGACGCAGAGGACAGCCAGTTTTTTGAGGTTTAATGCTGCGTACTGACTGATCACTATTTAAGCCCACGACTAGGGTTTTCCCAAGAGACTTTGCGGTCTGTAAGTATCGCACATGACCCACGTGCAATAAATCAAAACAACCATTGGTCAACACTAACGGTCGCCACTGTTCAGGATTAGTGTGAATCTGATCTTGTAATTCTTTAAGTGTAAAATTGGTCATTGGTCATTGGTTCTTAGTTCTTTGGTAACTGGTCACTGGTCACCGCCACATCTTTCTTCGTGAAGACGACAGTTAACATAACTTAATATAATATAGAAATGCCGTAACGAACTGATTGCAAATTATAAGGAACTTAACCGTTTATGCTGTTTTCATTAGCAACGCAAGACTTAGGACAAAACACCCTGAACCGCATTGCTGAATTTGCTCTTTCCACTCAGTTAGACGAATCGGAACGTCTTAATGTTGACATTAAAACCGATCCCAGTTTACTGGCGCAAGGGAAACTAACCTCACTAACCATAGATGGTGAAGGCTTGGTAATGCAAAAAGACTTGCGAATGCAACAGATGTTGATTAATTTAGAAAACATTGCGGTTAGTCCAATTAAAGCCCTAACTGGTAATATTGAATTAACTGAAACCAGCCGTGGGAAAGCGGATATTGTGCTGAAAGATAGCGATATTAACCGCGCTTTTAATTCCGAAACACTGCGTCATCAGATGCAAAACTTAAAGATGCAGGTGGATCAGCAACCCGTAACACTAGATATCTTAGCCGTGGAATGTCATCTCCTTCCTCAAGGAACAATTGGCATTGATGCTAAAATCAAAATTCAGGAAACCGGAGAAATCCAACAGACTTATTTCACCAGTATTCCTCGCATTAAAGATGGCGGAAGAGGGGTTGCACTCGATAACGTCAGTTATGCAGAAGGAAAAGAGTTATCTCCTCAGTTAACTGAAGCCTTGTTGGAAGAAGCGAGAAACATCCTGAATTTGAATAATTTTGAAATGGATGGAATTAGTCTAGAAATTAATGAATTAGAAGTGAGAAAAGGAGAATTAAAATTAAGCGCGATCGCGCAAATTACGAAATTTCCTAAACCGTAAGTCATGCAAAAACTCTCAGTCAAAGTTAAGCCTAACTCAAAACAGCAAAAGATTGAAACGGGAGAAGACGGAGGGTTAATCATCCGTCTTAAATCTCCTCCGGTTGATGGGAAAGCCAATAAAGAGTTAATTAAATTGTTAGCCACCGAATATGGTGTGAGGAAATCACAAGTGACGATAAAATCGGGACTGACTTCTAAAATGAAACAGGTTGAAATTGACTTCTAGCATTTCTTGGGTGAGCGAGAGACATTCTTAATTTTTGTTCTTTGTTCTCCGTTCTTTGTTGTTTAATAACTGGTGACTTTTCTCAACAAACTAAGAAATACTATCATTAATGAATGTTAAAAAGTGAACACTTAATTCATCGTCAAAATGGGGAAAGTATCATCCCTAAGCAATTGCTTGTTGAAGATAATAAGGGTGCGGTTAATCTGGCGGAGGAATTAATTAATTGCTTTGAAAAAGCCGTTGGAAAACCGCAAAAAGAGCTTGATCGCGCTTTATTTGAATTAGAAGGAGACAGCACCGACTATCGCATTCAACGGGGATTAGCGCATCTGTTGAAAAATCATTTTTCTACCTTTGAAATTATCAGCCCTCTTGAACCACAAACCTTACGAGAACGAGTTTTTACTCAATCGGCGCACACAACCCCCACACCTCATAACCGTCAAATGACCCTCGAATTATTAACGGATCAATTGAGTGAAGAATTAAACCGAACCGTTGTCGTTTCAGAAATTCAACAAGGGCTTTACGCAGACTTACAAGAAAATCGTATTCTAACGCAATTTGAAACTCCTGCACCCGAAACACTAATTCACCGCTATAATCTTGCGCAAGTCCAAGGCATTCTTTATCGCGCCACCTATATTGAAATCAACGCCCATCGTAATGTTCCCGGACAATATAAACTGTTATTTCGCTATTTAAAACTGTTTCAATTGCTAGCTTATATCGAAGGCGATGCGGATCATGGCTTTACCATTACCATTGATGGACCCGCCAGTGTATTTAGATCAAGTACCCGCTACGGATTAGCCTTAGCAAAACTTCTTCCTGCATTGTTGCACGTTAGTCGCTGGGAATTGAAAGTTATTTTAGAAACGCGCGATCCTTATAGTAAAGCCATCAAAAAAGGACGCTTTAGCCTGGATAGTAATTGTGGGTTAGTCAGTCACTACGCCGAAGGAAAACCTTATGACAGTTTGCTAGAAGAATCATTTGCGAAACGCTGGGAGAAAGCAAAGACTGAGTGGAGACTTGAAAGAGAAGTCGATCTGATTCCCATTCCCGGAAGCGTCATGATTCCGGACTTTCGCTTGGTTCATCCCAATGGAGAAGAATTCCTCTTAGAAATTGTCGGCTATTGGCGACCGGAATATCTAAGAAAGAAATTTTATCAAGTGCGACAAGCGCAAGTGGATAATTTAGTCTTAGCTATTTCTGAACGCTTGAACTTAGACAAAGCCGGAGTCAACTTCCAGAATGTCCCCGCAAAACTGGTCTGGTTCAAAGATAAATTATCGCCGAAAGCAGTCTTAGCGGTTTTAGCCGAGGATTAATATAATAGGAAATTGTTACAATCCTTAACGTTAGCAATTACGAGAGAGAGGACAATTATGGACTTACCAGAATCAGTTAAAGTTTGGTCGCAATTTTTCCATCCCGCTTTTATGTGGGTTTTATTCGGAGTTGCAGTTTACGCACTCGTTTCCGGAATTAAAAGTAAAAAAGCTCGCACGGCAGAAGATAAGGA